>JAOZNO010000051.1 GCA_029933755.1 Bacteroidales bacterium
ACAAAACGTTCTTTGTGTATCTTTGCGTATTCTTCGTAAAACTCTGTGTAATAGCTATTCCGCAAAGAAGCTCAAAGGCTACACAAAGAATTTAAGTCGATGTAAACAATTGTATAATAGATAATTAACCTTAATTTTATCCAGTGCGAAACTTTAGTGATTTAGAATTCTCTTTTAAGCTTTATATTCCCAGTCCGTTATTAAACCGAACATCCTGAGCTGCATGTTGCAAGATTTTTGAGTTTTTTGCAACATCTTTTGTTACCCACACATTTCCACCAATCATAGAACCTTCGCCAATAGTTACTGTTCCTAAAATGGTAGCCTGTGCATAAATTACCACATAATCTTCAACTATAGGATGACGTGCAACTCCTTTAATAGGGTTTCCATCTTTGTCTAATGGAAAACTTTTTGCACCAAGCGTAACACCCTGATAAAGCTTTACAAAATTACCAATCCTGCATGTTTCACCAATAACAATACCTGTTCCGTGATCCATAGTAAATGATTTACCAATTTGTGCACCCGGATTTATATCAATACCTGTTTCAGAATGTGCCATTTCAGTAATAATTCTTGGAATTAATGGAACTTTGAGTTTTAAAAGAGCATTTGCAATTCGGTAATTGGTTGTTGCTTTTAATCCGGGATAGCTATATATTATTGCGCCAAAAGAGTTAGCAGCAGGGTCACCATTATAAGTCGATTTCACATCTGAAATAAGGATTTCTCTTATTTGAGGTAATCGTTTAAAAAATTCAACGGTTATGTCACGAGCCTTTTTATCATTTAGTTCGCAGTTGCTTGTTTCATTTTCTATCTGTGCAAAACAAATCCCCCGTGCAATTTGTTCTGACAATAGGTGAAAGGTTTTATCAACACTAACACCAATATAATAAGAAAGGTTTCCGCTGTTAATTCTTGATTTTCCATAATATCCAGGGAAGATAATACTTCGTAAATTACTCATAATTTCATCTAAAGCATCAATTGAAGGCATAATTCTGCCATGCTTTGGTGCATAAACCATTCCGCTTGATGAAAAATCAGCTAGTGTGGCAACTGTTTGTGCTAGTGTTTGGGTAATATCTTCTTTTTGCATTTTTTCTCTTATTTAGCAGATGTTGGTATTATTCCTATTAAAACAGGATTGTTAATTTTTAGTGAAATAAACTTGTACTTAGGTATCTTTCACCAGTGTCTGGAATAATTACAACAATTAATTTTCCATCGTTTTCTTTGCGTTTGGCAATTTCTATAGCTGCAAAGACATTTGCACCTGATGAAATACCTGCTAGAATACCTTCTTGTCTTGCCAATTTTCTTGACATTTCAAAAGCATCATAATCATGAACCATAATAATTTCATCAATTAAGCTGGTATCCATAATTTGGGGAATAAAACCTGCACCTATTCCTTGTATTTTATGTTTTCCTGCATCTTTTCCTGATAAAACTGCTGAATCAACAGGTTCTACAGCAATCGTTACTATATCTGGATTTTTTTGTTTTAATACTGATGAAACACCTGTAAATGTTCCTCCCGTACCAATTCCTGCAACAAAAATATCAATAGTACCATCTGTATCATCCCATATTTCAGGAGCGGTAGTTTTTCTATGAAATTCAGCGTTTGCCTGATTTTCAAATTGTTGTGGTATATAACTATTTGGGATTTTAGCCGATAATTCTTTAGCTTTTTTTATAGAACCATTCATTCCTTCTTCTGCTGGAGTTAATACAAGCTCTGCACCATAAGCGCTTATTAATTTCCTGCGCTCTACCGAAGTATTATCAGGCATAACCAAAATGACTTTGTTTGCTAAAATAGCACCCATCATTGCCAGTCCAATACCTGTATTTCCACTGGTAGGCTCAATAATTACGGTATCTTTATTAATTAATCCTTTTTCTTTTGCATTTTCAAATAGAGCAAAAGCAAGGCGATCTTTTACAGAGCTTCCGGGATTAAAATACTCAAGTTTACAAACAACTTCGGCATGTGTGTTTTTTGCTATTTTATTAAGCCTAACAAGTGGTGTGTTTCCTATTAATTGTCCAACATTCTCTGCTATTTGCATCTTAATAAATTTAAAATTCAGGTAAAGAAAACAAAGGTATAGCAAAAAAAAAGACAAGCAGGTGACAATTTGTTGTTTATTTGCATGAAAGTAAGCTGAAATAACAAAAAAACATTAACAATAAAGTGATTATGATATAAATAGAGAGATTTAAAACACAATGTGGAAATTCACTTTTTATCAACTATCCTATTTTTAAGACAGGTAAGATAAAAGCTAAATGAATAAAAAAACGAATTAGCATGCTAATTCGTTTTTAATTCTCAATAACTTATTATAAGGTAATTTCTATTTATTCAATAAAATCCAAACATTTAAATTAGGATCAAGTTCCTGAATATTTACTATTTCCACAGCAGCCTGATTAACATCATTAAAAGAGCCAACAGAAACACGATATAAACCTTTAGTACGTGCTAAAACCTTGCATGTAAAACCTTTATTACTTAGCTGATTACTGAATTTTTTAGCATTCCTTTTACTTTTAAAACTTCCTGCAATAACTTCTACATTACTAAATTCAATCAGATCTTCTGTTTTAGCCGGGACAGATTCATTTGTTTCTGCATTGATTATGGTATAATTTTCAAGAACTACTTCTGTTTGATTTTGTGCACTGTCCAATTCATTTGTATCGGAAACCTGATTAGAGTCCAAATCAGAATTAATTTGAGTTTCTTCTGAATTACCTGAAAGTAAATTGCTTACATACTCTGATGAATTATTAAAAGTGCCTTTAACATAATCAAAATTTAAAGCTCCAAAAACAATTAAAATAATAATAGGTATAACAATTAATGCCGATAAGATAATCTTTTTAGTAGTTTTATCATCTTCATTTGTACTTTGGGGTTTTCTTATCGGTTTGTTTACTTTTTTTATCGGTTTTTTTTGCTGTAAAGTGCTTTTTGTTTGTGTTGGTGTTTTTTTCGTTTCTTCTTTTACTTTTTCCTTAACATCAGGTTTCTTATTTTCCTGAACTTTTTTCTTTACATCTTGTTGAATTCTTTGTTGAGCCTTATTAGTTTCATCGATACTTAACAGAGGTAAGCCATACATGTCAGGAAAAACACCTGTTTGAATTTTTGCTTCAAATTTTCTTTTCCCTGTTTTATCTTCACTAATAATTCCTATTCCTTCCAAGGTAACAAGCTTTCCTGCTTTTAAATCATCATTCCAAAGCTTTACAATATCAACAATTTTTTTTACAGCATCCTCTTCGCTTATTTTTTCCTTTTTGGCAATAAACTTGCTTAATGTTCCACTATCAATTTTTAGTGAATTATCAAACTTAATGGTCATATGTGGGGGGTGAATTTCACCACTTTTTTCATCAATAACAGCTGATTCAAGCACTTTTTCAAATGCGCCAAACCCTTTTACAATTACGTTGTCGTTTTGGATAAGGAATTCTTTTATGTAGCTATCGAGTTTCACTATACTATATTTAAGTTAGACGTTTACTTTTTATTTTAATAATCACTACTTCAAAATCAATGCCAATATAAAGTAATAAAAACAAAATGACATGTTTGATTTACAAAAATATATAAAATATTTAATATCTACTAAAATATACTAAGCTGATTTTAAAATTGTGACAATATATCTTAAATAAAAACTATATTTATTGTCTTAAATTTGAATATGTTAATACATATTACCTGTATAGGCCACCTCTAATATAAAATTTATGGAAAAATTTAGTTTAGCTATTATAGCATTTGTATTGACTATAGGTTGTGGAAATCAACAAATTAACCATACTGAATTTGACAAAAAAGCAGCTGAAGATATTCTTATTGGTCATGTAAACCTTGAAGGTTTAAAATCAGCACCATTTAATGAATGGTTTAATGCAGAATTTGAGTATTTTCAACAAGACAACTCAAGTTTAAACACGATTAATAAAGACAATTTTATTGATCATGTAAAAATAACAATGGTATTAGGCACTTGGTGTGGTGATAGCAAGAGAGAGGTTCCTCGTTTTTATAAAATACTGGAATATTTGCAATATGATTTGAGCAATATGACTGTAATTTGTGTAAATACAAGAAAAACAGCTAAAGGAACTAATGTTGAACAATTAGATATTCAAAAAGTACCTACATTTATTTTTTATAAAGAAGGTATAGAATTAGGACGTATTATTGAAACACCAAAACTAAGTCTGGAAAAAGATATGGCAGAGATTGTTGGCCAATAAAAATCAATCTCTGAATTTTCGCATTAAATCAGAGGCAAAAACAAAATCGTTAAGCTCTTTATTATCTGTTTTTAGAATTTCATCCTTGCTACCTTCCCACCACTTTTCTCCTTCATAGATATAAATTATTTTATCTCCTATTTCGATAACCGAATTCATATCGTGTGTATTAATAACGGTAGTCATATCAAATTCAACAGTTAACTCTTTTATTAACTGATCGATAACAATAGCCGTTCGTGGGTCGAGACCTGAATTTGGTTCATCACAAAATAAGTACCTTGGATTTAGTGAAATAGCTCTTGCTATTGCAACTCGTTTTTGCATACCACCACTTATTTCAGAAGGATATAAATGGTTTGCATTTACCAGGTTTACTTTAGCAAGACAATAATTTACCCGATCACTCTTCTCTTCCATAGTTTTATCGGTAAACATATCCAGGGGGAAACGAACATTTTCTTCAACTGTGGATGAATCAAAAAGAGCACCACCCTGAAAAAGCATACCTAGTTCTTTCCGAATTTCTTTTTTCCCTTTTATAGGCATTTTTGAAAATTCGCGGTCACCATAAAAAATTTCACCTTCATCTATATCATGTAATCCAATTATTGATTTTAAAAGCACCGTTTTTCCTGAACCGCTTTGACCAATAATTAAATTAGTTTTTCCCTTTTCAAAATAAGCTGAAATTCCTTTTAATACCTGGTTAGTACCAAAAGATTTTGATATATTTTTTAATTCAATCATGCCAGCATTAATTGGGTTACAATAACGTTAATCAGAAGAATAAGAATACTTGAGTATACCACGGCTCTTGTACTTGACCTGCCCACTTCAAGTGCACCACCTGAGGCATAATAACCATGATAAGCAGGAACAGATGTAATTACAAAAGCAAAAAGCACCGTTTTTACTAATGAATAAGTTATATAAAAAGGTATAAAAGCAAAATGTAACCCAAAAATATATTGTTCTGGAGAAATAGTACCTGACAATAAAATAGCTAAATATCCGCCAATTAAGCCCACAAAAATACTAATAATATTAAGGAAAGGGTTAATAAAAACTGCTGCTGCAATTTTAGGGAGAATTAGATGATTTGCAGAGTTAACACCCATAATTTCCAGGGCATCAATTTGTTCACTCATGCGCATGGTACCAATTTCACTAGCAACATTTGAACCCACTTTACCTGCAAGTATTAAACCGACTATTGTTGATGAAAATTCCAGAATCATAGAATCACGAGCAGTCAGACCTATTAAATAATCGGGTATTAGCGGGCTTTCAATATTATAAGCCGTTTGCAAAGTAATAACCGCACCCATAAAAACAGAGATAATAATAACAATGCCTAAAGAGTTAATTCCCAACATTTCCACTTCGCGAATAAAAAGCCTGAAGAATACCCCTGCCTTTTCCGGTTTTGAAAAAACCCTTTTCATTAAAAGAAAATAATGGCCAATATGATATAATAGTTTCATTTTTCTATTTTCGGTTCTTTGTGTTTTTAAGCTTTATAAATAAAGCAACTTAGCCGTTTTTTTAAACAAATGTATAAGCAAAGCATTTAAAAAGCAAATTTACAACCAAACTCATTAGCTTATATTCCACCAGCTAGATTTTGTATTAATGGAAAAATTTAAAAATATTCAAATTTTTTTACTACTTTAGTGAAAATAAGAAATAAATTAAAATTCTGATAATTAACGAATTACAATAAAATAACGTTCTTGCATAAAGTGCCTGTAGTTTTTTGAATATACATTATTTTTGTGTTTTGCAAGTAATTAATATACTGTTAATTAAGCTGAAAACATTATTTGAAAAATTACAGTTATTTTGTGCCAGATGTATACTAAATAATGAAAAATATGAATAATAATAATTTTTGTATAATAATGGCTGGTGGTGTAGGTAGTAGATTCTGGCCTTTAAGTAGAACTGGTAAACCTAAACAGTTTCTTGATGTACTTGGTACGGGAAAAACTTTGTTACAACAAACATTTGATCGGTTTGAAACGGTTTGCCCGGCTGAGAATATTTTAATTGTTACAAATAAAGATTATAAAAATATAATACTGGAACAATTACCTAAAATTAAAGAGGAAAATGTACTCTTAGAGCCAATGCGAAGGAATACTGCTCCTTGTATAGCATATGCAAATTTTAAAATTCAGCAAAAAAATCCAAATGCTAATATTATTGTTGCTCCTTCAGATCATTTAATTTTAAATGAGCAGGAATTTGTTAGCGTACTGGAGCATGGTTTAGATTATATTAGTAAAAATGATGCTTTACTGACACTCGGTATTAAACCAAATAGACCAGAAACGGGTTATGGTTATATACAAATTAGTAGTAAACAGAACATGAAAGACGGTAAGTGTGAGGTAACAAAAGTTAAGACTTTTACTGAAAAACCAAATGCTGAAATGGCAAAAATATTTTATGAAAGCGGGGAATTTTTCTGGAACTCAGGCATATTTCTTTGGAGTTTGAACTCAATAATGGATTCGTTTAATAAACATTTAGGAGAAGTAAATGATTTATTTAAGAAAGGAATTGGCATTTACAACACTGACGATGAGCAAAAATTTATTGATGAAACCTATGCTGAAAGCAAAAATATTTCGATAGATTATGGTATTATCGAAAAAGCAGATAATGTTTTTGTGCTTTGTACTGATTTTGGATGGTCTGATTTAGGTACATGGGGATCTTTATACGAAAACAGTAAAAAAAATGAGCAAAATAATTCTATTATAGGTAATAATGTACTTTGCTACGATACTGAAAATAGCATTGTAAATATGCCAGAAGGAAAACTAGCTGTTATTCAAGGTTTAAAAGATTATATTGTGGTAGATGCTGATGGAATTTTACTGATTTGCAAAAAAGACGAAGAACAAAAAATTAAACAATTTGTTAACGATGTAAAAGTGAAAAAAGGAGATGGGTTTATCTAAAACTTATCATTGAATAAGGTTTCAATGCAGAACTCACCGAAATAAATTCTGCATTGAAATTTGTTTTACTCCCTAATTTTCAGTGAATAAAGTATCGTTTCTACCTGGCGAATATAGTTTCGTTTATTGTACCTGGGTGCATAAACATAGGCAAAACTAATAACTATCCGATTCCTTTTGCTATCCACACTTGCCAGGGCAACAAAGGGACCGCCCATGAAATCTCCTTCAGTTCTCCACAAACCTTTCAGTTTAATCGTATAGCTTTTGTTAAGAATCATTTTTTGAGACAGAATATCAATCCTTTTCTCTATGGTCATATATGAACCATCCAGTGCTCCCGGAACATTTTTTCTTAACACGGAATCTATTTGATGTATCAGGTTTTCCTTTTGTAATTGTGCCGTATCAGTATAATTTATAAATGAAATAATTACACCTTGACTAATCATTGGGGTTTCATGCGAAATCCACATAAAAGCATCTTTATGCACATCTAAATCATATCCTTTAGGGAAGCGCATGGTTACCGCTCTTTTTTTTAGTACTCTCGTAATTTCCTGATTTTCAAACTTTCGAAAGCTTTGAAGATACCTTGCTCGTTCGTCTTTTAACAAAGTATCAATCATACCTTGTTTGTTTTTTTCAAAAATTGCAAAAAAGACAGAGTCATTGGGTACTTTTATTTCAAAATACAATTGTGGCCTTGCCCAAACATGCCTTTTCATTGTTATTGAAGGCTTTTTGTTATTTGGTGAAATACTTACACGAACAATATTTCGATGTGTTTGGAATAATTTTGAAAAAGCAGAATTTGGAATATTGACAACGGTAAACATTGGTTCCTTTTGTGGCAATACTTGTACTTCTTGCTTAAAAGTAGATTTTAAACTGTCTCCAACAGAAGATTCCCATTTATGCTTATCAACAACTATAAGCAATTCACCTGCTTTACCGGTAACATTTGGCTGGAAATTTTTATTAGACCCACTTTCGCATGAAAGGAAGAATGTGGAAAAAATGAGGATTAATAATTGAATATTGAATATTGAATATTGAATATTTTGCTTTCGCATGATGTTTCTTTTTAGTTAATAAGGTCTCTGACCTATTTGATGTTGCTTAAGCATTTATGCAAAGTGCCAACAAATTGTAAATTACTCAAAATTAAATAGCAAAAAACTTTTGTAAGGGTACTTATTTCCTTAATACAAACATACAACTTATTTTTCAGTTAAACAACTAACGATATAGTTAAATAACGTAAAAACCAGTTTAGTTTGTGCGATATTATTTTAAGAATGAATAAATGAGTTTATTTACCTTAAATAAATCATTCTCTTTTTATAATGGTGTAGGTCTTTGAATATTCTATAAAGAGACACCAGCTAAAGGAATGTAGATGGCTAATTTACGTATAAATACAAAAAAATGAAAGTTTGCCGGATAGACTCAAGCTACACTTTAACACAAAATTCTCTATTAGTAACTTAAAATATTTAGCATAAATTATTGAATAAGCAATTCAAATTTGATTATCTACAAAAATGAATAAGCAATTACAAATACACTAATAGCATATATTCAGTATACTACATAGTCTTTGCAAGAAAACGCCAACAATTTCGTTACTCTTGTTTTGAAAACAGTCATTTGCAACAGCAAACTCCCGATTTTCAAAACTACAAAAGCCTTATTCTTGACGTTTTCTTATCAGAGACTTAGTTTTCGTGCAAATACTACACAGATATTAATATAAAATGAATATCTTTAAAAAAGGACTATTCCTTTTCTAATTTATTCTCTTCCTTATCTTTTTGTTCTTTTTGTTCTTTTTTATCTTCTTTGGTTGCTTTTTTAAATTCTGTCATTCCCTGCCCAATACCTTTCATTAACTCAGGGATTTTTTTACCACCAAATAATAAAAGAATGGCGACTACAATAAGAACTATAGACCAAATACCAGGAACCGCTAATAATATTGAATTTATCATAATTTTATTTTTAAAAAATTTACAATTATAAAAGTGAAAAAAGTTCAGCAATTTTAACTAATTAAATAGCTTTACGATATCGTTACCATTTGCAAAAATAAGCAAAGAAAACAAAAGTACCATACCCACAACTTGTGCATATTCTAAAAATTTATCACTGGGTTTTCTACCGGAAATAATTTCAAAGAATAAAAACAGCACATGCCCACCATCAAGTGCAGGAATAGGAAGGATATTAATTACTGCAAGCATAATTGAAAGCATAGCAGTTAGTGCCCAAAAAGACTGCCAATCCCAAGTGTCAGGAAAAATATTACCAATTGCTATAAAACCACCAACTGATTTATAGGCTTCTGTTTCTGAATTAAAAATTAATTTAAATTGCTTTAAATAATTACCAACTTCAGTATAGCCTTTAGAAACACCGGCAGGGATAGCTTCAGCAACAGTATATTCAATTTTTTTAAGTTCAAAAAATTCAGATAAATTACCAAGTGGTCTAACTCCAATTAGTCCTTCCTTTGAAACATGAATATTTAAAACTTCTTTTTTTCCAGAGCGGTCTACAGTAACACTTACTTCTTTATCTTTATAATCTGCTACTTTTGACTTAAATTCATCAAAATAAAGAATATCTTCACCATGAAGCGCAATAATACGGTCACCTTTTAGCATTCCTGATTTTTTTGCTGGTGAATCTTTTGAAAAATCACTAACAACGAAAGGAAAGCGAGCTGTAAAGAATGGTCCTTTATGCTTAATAATTTGACCAATCATTGCATCAGTAAAGGTAATTTCAACTTTTTCTCCTTCTCTGTCAAATTGAATTGTTCTAGGCTCATTCAGCAATATTTCCGGTACAACCGACCTAAAGTTTTCTATTTTTTCATTATTTACTGAAACTATTTTATCGCCATTTTGCAAACCAAACTCAGTACCAAGTGAGTCAACCATAATTCCATATTTGACATTTTCTGTTGGCAAATACTCTTTCCCCCAAACAAAAAGGATCATTACATAAATGGCAAATGCCAAAAGGAAGTTAACCATAACACCTCCCAGCATTATTAATAAACGCTGCCATGCTGGTTTTGACCTAAACTCCCAAGGTTCAGGTGGTAATTTCATCTGCTCTTTGTCCATTGATTCGTCAATCATTCCTGATATCTTCACATATCCACCCAATGGCAACCAACCAATACCATATTCTGTTTCGCCCCATTTGGTTTTAAATAGTGAAAACCAGGGATCGAAAAAAAGATAAAATTTCTCTACTCTCGTTTTAAATAGTTTGGCAAAGAAAAAATGCCCGGCTTCATGAAAAATTACCAGTATTGATAAACTTAAAATTAGTTGTCCTGCTTTAATTAAAATCTCCATCACTTATCTTTTCTAAATTAATTCTTATTTATAAAACTAATAGCCTTTTTGCGTGCTTCTGTATCAAAATACACATAGTCCTCAAGGCTTGGTTTTGATTTATATTCAACACTTTCAAGTGTTTGTTCTATTATTTCCGGAATTTTCATAAATCCGATTTTCTCTTTTAAGAATGCATCTACAGCAAGTTCGTTGGCTGCATTCATTATACATGCTGCGTTTCCGCCTTTTTTCATCACTTCAAAAGAAATTGCAAGGTTACGAAATTTTTTTGAATCGACCTGCTCGAAGCTTAAATTTGGGTAATCTAAAAAGCTAAATCGCTTAAACTCTGATTTTATACGATAGGGAAAAGCCAAAGCATATTGTATTGGAAGTTTCATATCGGGCAGCCCCATTTGTGCTTTCATTGAACCATCTTCAAATTGTACAATTGAATGAATAATGGATTGTGGATGTACAATTACATCAATTTGTTCAGATTTAAGATCAAAAAGCCATTTAGCTTCAATAGCTTCAAGCCCTTTATTCATCATACTTGCCGAATCAATTGTAATTTTCGCCCCCATCTTCCAGGTTGGATGCATTAAAGCCTGCTGTGGCTTTACATTTTTCATTTCACTCAGACTTAATGTTCGGAATGGCCCCCCGGATGCAGTAAGGTAAATTTTTTCAATTTTATTATTGAATTCACCTGCAAGACACTGAAAAATAGCAGAATGTTCTGAATCAACAGGGATAATTTCTGATTTATATTCTTGTGCCAACTTGGTTATTAATTCGCCTGCCACCACAAGGGTTTCTTTATTTGCCAATGCAATATTTTTTCCTGCTTTTG
>JAOZNO010000052.1:0-7457 GCA_029933755.1 Bacteroidales bacterium
GAAAATTACGGATAAAGGAATTGGAAATGGTATTTCATTATTGATTATGATTGGTATCATTGCTCGATTACCATTCTCTATATTTGCTGAATTTATTTCAAGAATAGAAGAACAAGGTGGTGGTTTAGTCGCATTCCTTTTAGAAATTGTGATTTTATTCCTTGTTTTTGCTGCAGTAATACTCTTAGTTCAGGGTACCCGGCGTATACCGGTTCAATATGCAAAAAGAATTGTTGGAAACAAACAGTACGGTGGAGTAAGACAATATATTCCATTAAAAGTAAATGCGGCTGGGGTTATGCCTATAATATTTGCTCAAGCTTTAATGTTTATACCATTAATGCTGTCAAGTTTTGATACGGAGGCAACAACTGGTATTGCAGCAGCTTTTTCTGACATGACAGGGTTTTGGTATAATTTCACCTTTGGTCTATTGGTTGTGTTATTTACATACTTTTATACTGCTATTACGATTAATCCAACGCAAATGGCAGATGATATGAAGAAAAATGGCGGTTTTATTCCAGGTGTAAAACCTGGGAAGAAAACAGTGGAATATTTGGATACAGTCATGTCTAGGATTACTTTACCAGGTTCAATATTTCTAGCATTTGTTGCTATTATGCCTGCATTCGCTATGATTGCTGGAATAAATAATCAATTTGCCCAATTTTTTGGCGGAACATCATTACTGATTTTAGTAGGTGTTGTGTTAGATACATTGCAGCAAATTGAAAGTCATTTATTAATGCGTCATTACGATGGATTAATGAAGTCAGGTAGAATTAAGGGGCGTGCAGGTGCAGCCACATCTATCTAACAAAATAGAATAAGATTTTTTATTTGATGATATATTATAAAACAGTTGAAGAAATAGAGCTTTTGAGAAAAAGCAATATGCTGGTTGCTAAAACACATGGTGAAATAGCTAAAGTGATAGGCCCTGGTATTACAACTGCCAAATTGGACAAAATTGCGGATGAGTTCATTAGGGATAATGGAGGAGTACCAGGTTTTCTTGGCTATGGTGGTTTTCCTAATACCTTGTGCATTTCTATAGATAGTGCAGTTGTTCATGGAATTCCTTCAAAATATGAGTTAAGAGAAGGAGATATAGTTTCAGTTGATTGTGGTGTATTAATGAATAACTATTACGGAGATTCTGCGTACACATATGCGATTGGTGAAATTGATCCACAAGTGGAAAAATTACTCAAAGTAACTAAAGAGGCTTTATATTTCGGTATTGAAAAAGCTGTGGCTGGTAATCGTTTAGGTGATATTAGTTTTGCTGTTCAAAATCATGCGGAAAGCAATGGTTTTTCTGTTGTACGTGAAATGGTCGGACATGGAGTTGGTAAGAACTTACATGAAAAACCGGAAGTGCCAAATTATGGTAAGCGTGGTCGAGGTATAAAACTGAAAAAAGGATTGGTAATTGCAATTGAACCTATGATAAATATGGGTAAAAAAGAAATTTACCAGGAAGATGATGGTTGGACAATAAGAACAAAAGATGGTCGCCCTTCCGCTCATTTTGAACATACCATTGCTATTGGAAATGGTGAAGCTGATATTTTGTCATCGTTTAAGTTTGTGGAAGAAGTATTAAAAAATAAATAATTTATTATGGCTAAACAGGCCTCGATTGAACAGGACGGATTTATAAAAGAAGCGTTATCAAATGCGATGTTTCGTGTTGAATTAGAAAATGGGCATGTTATTACTGCTCATATTTCTGGAAAAATGAGAATGCACTATATAAAGATACTTCCTGGCGATAAAGTAAAGGTTGAGATGTCACCATATGACCTGACAAAGGGTAGAATTACATTTAGATATAAATAAAATACAATTTGTATTTGTAAAACGAATATTTAGCTTACTTTTGCAAATATTTTTGCAAATACAAATAAGAAAAAAAATTGGTATGAAAGTTAGAGCTTCAGTAAAAAAACGTTCTGCAGATTGCAAGATTGTTAAACGTAAAGGTAGAATTTACGTTATTAATAAAAAGAATCCTAAATTTAAACAACGCCAAGGGTAATTTCAAATTATTAATTAAGTGATTTATGGCTAGAATAGTAGGAGTTGATATTCCTGATAATAAAAGAGGCGTAATTGCCTTAACCTATATCTTTGGTATAGGAAGAAGTGTTGCACACTCAGTTTTAGAAAAAGCTGGTATTGATGTAAACACCAAGGTTAAAGACTGGACAGATGATCAAACATCTGAAGTTAGAAATATTATTATCGATGAGTTTAAGGTCGAAGGTGAATTGCGTTCGGAAGTACAGATGAACATTAAGCGATTAATGGATGTTGGGTGTTACCGAGGTATTAGGCATCGTATTGGCTTACCTTTGCGAGGACAAAAGACAAAAAATAATGCTCGTACACGAAAGGGCAGAAAGAAAACAATTGCAAATAAGAAAAAAGCTGATAAAAAATAATTGATTATGGCGAAGAAGACTAAAGTTTCAAAAAAGAGAGTGGTAAAAGTTGAGCCAATTGGTCAAGCACATATACATTCATCTTTTAATAATATAATTATTAGCTTAACAAATAATCAAGGTCAGGTAATTTCTTGGTCGTCAGCTGGTAAAAAGGGATTTAGAGGATCAAAGAAAAACACTCCTTATGCTGCACAGATGGCTGCTGAGGATTGTGCAAAAACAGCTCATGATCTTGGACTACGTAAAGTGAAAGTTTATGTAAAGGGGCCAGGGAATGGGCGTGAGTCTGCAATTAGAGCTATTAGTAGTTCAGGAATTGTAGTTACTGAAATAACTGATGTTACACCATTGCCACATAATGGTTGTAGACCAGCAAAAAGAAGAAGAGTATAATATTAGATAATTTAGAAAAAGATATCAATGGCTAGGTATATTGGACCAAAATCAAAAATTGCCCGTAAATTTGGCGAGGCAATATATGGACCGGATAAATTTCTTGAAAAAAAGAATTATCCTCCAGGAATGCATGGATCAAATAAAAGAAGAAGAAAAGTTTCGGAATATGCATTGCAACTAAAAGAAAAGCAAAAAGCAAAATATACATATGGTGTTCTTGAAAAACAGTTTTCAAACTTGTTCAAAAAGGCATCAAGAAGTAAAGGAATTACTGGTGAAGTATTGTTGCAGCTTTTAGAGAGCAGACTTGATAATGTTATTTATCGTCTTGGCTTATCACCTACACGTTCTGGTGCAAGACAGCTTGTGTCTCACAGACATGTAACTGTTAATGGAGAAATTGTTAATATTCCTTCATATTCTTTACGTCCAGGTGATATTATTGGTGTTCGTGAGAAATCAAAATCTTTAGAAACGATCACTGATGCATTGACTGGTTCTCGACATACGAACTACTCTTGGTTGGAGTGGGATTCTAGTTTTATGAACGGTAAGTTTATGAGTGTTCCGGAGAGAACAGACATTCCTGAAAATATTAAAGAACAACTTATCGTTGAACTATATTCTAAATAAAAATTATAATAGATAATTTATGGCAATTTTAGCTTTTCAGAAACCTGATAAGGTGATAATGCTCGAAGCTGATGATTTTTCGGGTACTTTTGAATTCCGTCCTCTTGAACCGGGTTATGGTATTACAATTGGTAATGCACTACGAAGAATTATGCTTTCATCTCTTGAGGGTTATGCAATAACTTCTGTGAAAATTGAAGGAGTGAATCATGAATTCTCTGCCATTCCTGGAGTTATTGAAGATGTTACTGAGTTTATTCTGAATTTGAAGAAAATTCGAATAAAGCAGAAAATTGAAGATGAGGATAGTGAAGTTGTTTCAATGACTATTTCAGGTCAAGAATCGTTTAAGGCTGAGGATATTAGCAGGTTCTTAACGAATTTTGAAATTCTAAATACTGAACAAGTTATTTGTAGGATGGAGCCTGATGTGAAGTTGCAAATAACATTTACTATTAATAAAGGTAGGGGCTATGTTCCTGCTGAAGAAAATAAAGTTAATGATTCTGATCTAGGAGTAATTGCAATTGATTCTATTTTTACTCCTATAAAGAATGTGAAATACTCTATTGAAAATTATAGAGTTGAACAAAAAACTGATTACGAAAAATTAATTTTTAATATCGTTACAGATGGTTCAATTCACCCAAAGGAGGCATTAAAAGAGTCTGCAAAAATTCTGATTTATCACTTTATGCTATTTTCTGATGAAAAGATTACTCTTGATTCAGAAGAGAATTATGAAAATGAAGAGTTCGATGAAGAAGTATTGCATATGCGTCAAATGTTGAAAACAAGATTAATCGATATGGACTTATCAGTTCGTGCGTTAAATTGTCTGAAAGCTGCTGATGTTGATACCTTAGGCGATCTTGTTGTGTACAATAAGAATGATTTATTGAAATTCAGAAATTTCGGTAAAAAATCTCTAACTGAATTAGATGATTTACTGGTAGGAATGAATCTGACCTTTGGCATGGATATTACAAAGTATAAATTAGATAAGGAATAATCACAAAATGAGACACGGAAAGAAATTTAATCATTTAGGTAGAAAGAGTGCGCATCGCAAAGCTATGCTTTCAAACATGGCCTCATCTCTAATTTTGCACAAAAGAATAAAAACTACAGTTGCTAAGGCAAAAGCTCTTAGGATGTATGTAGAACCACTAATTACAAAATCAAAAGATGATTCTACTCATTCGCGCAGGGTTGTTTTTAGTTATTTGAAAGATAAGTTCGCTGTTACAGAGTTGTTTAGAGAGGTTTCTGCTAAAATAAGTGCTAGACCTGGAGGTTATACTCGAATCCTAAAAACTGGTAATAGATTGGGTGATAATGCTGATATGTGTATTATTGAATTAGTTGACTATAATGAAAATATGTTAGTTAAGAAAGATGATGCTAAAGCAAAAACTACACGTCGTTCCAGAAGAGGAAATAAAAAGACTGAAACTGATGTTAGCTCTGAGCTGAAAGAAAAGGTTGAGCAGAAGGAAGAAGTAGTTGAAACTGCTGAGGAAGTGGTAGAAACTAAAGAAGAAAAGAAGGTAGAGGATAAAGTGGAGGAACCTAAAGCAGAGAAGAAAGAAGATACTGATGAAAAGGAAGAAAAATAATATTAAGTATTTTTAAAGATATGGAGGGCTATCAGTTATGATAGCCTTTTTTATTTTGTTTTTTTTCTAATCTTAGTTAGATTTGTTTTTTAATATATATTATTCTGAAATAGTCATAATATTTTATTTTCCGTTTAACTTTGGTTATGCTAAACAATAGTGGGGGGTAAGGGCTTGAATATTTGTCTTTAATGCCTTTTAGTGAAACTTAATAGCTGTACTTTCGTAGACTCTCTTTAAATTCATTGTTTCTAAATAGGGGTGAGTACTGATTCTATTCTTATATTAATTAATATGCAGGAAATTAGTTTTAAATATTCTCAATTTGTAATTGGGTTACTAATCTTTGTTTTTAGTTATTCCACCTTGTTCGCTCAGGAAAAAGATTCAGTAAAAAATTCATATGTGTGGGTTTTAGAGGAAGGTTACATACCGCAGGAAGTTGAGTTTGATACCTTAATTAATCAGTTCCACACCTATAACCCTATTGAGAAAAATAGCTTCTCAAATTCTTTCTTGGGTAATATTGGGGCGGAATATAATTCAAATATATTTATGGATGAGTTAGGCAAGCCACATTCGGATTTTCTTCACGAGAAACCGTTTGATGCATATTTGTTAACTCCTGACAATCAGAAATTTTATTTTACAAAACGACCGTATATTGAGTTGAAATATACAATGAGTACTAAAAAATGGAATGAAAATAATTTAGGCGTACTGTATACACAAAATATTAATAAAAAACTCAATATAGGACTACTGTATGATTTAATTTCAGCTGATGGTGTTTTTCCTCGGAGCAAAACATCAAAGCACTCAATGAGCTTCTTTACTAGTTACACTGGAGATAAATACTCTATCCATGCAGCTGTATTACGTAATAAAATAAAACTTCAGGAAAGTGGTGGAATTCTGTCATCTACAGTTACTGATCCTGATTTGAGCCTTCCTCAAATTAACAATGCTTCTTCAATACTATACAAATCAAACTTTTTTATTTCACAGGAATACAAGTTTGGAAAGGATGTGGTTAAAATAATTGATGATACGCTAAAACAAACTGTTTATACAGAAAGAGGTAAATTGAATTACATCCTAAATTACGAACATAATTACCGACTGCATTTTGACGATGACGACTTAAGTGGGTTTTATGATTCTATTTATATTAGTCCAAATTGGACAACCGATTCTGTTAGTCTTAAACTATTAGATAATACTTTGTCCTGGACTTTTAGGGAAATGAAAGTAGGTGATGCAATTATGATGAACTCGTTTGGTGCAGGATATCAGATTCTTAATAATTATAATTTTAAAGGCTATATCGTTATTAATGATGGTGACAATTACAACAGTTTAAGTGCTCATTTTAATTCTATTGGAACTTTTAATAAATTCCGTTATAAATTAAAAACAAAATACTTCATACAGGGATATAAGTCTGCAGATTATCTGGGAACATTTGATCTTGAAAAGGACTTTGTGTTAAAACAGAGCCTTTCTACTTTGAATTTAAATTTAGAAGTGTCCAACAGGACGCCTTCTTTTTTTGAGCAATACTATTATTCAAACCATTTTTTATGGGATAATAATGATTTTAATAAAAAAAATACTGCAAAGCTCAAATTTGGTTTTTCCATTCCTAAAAAGGAATTGAATATAGAATTGGCTTATGCTCAATTAAACAATTATATTTATTTTGATTCTTTAGCACCCAGGCAATTGGAAACTACCCTTGGTGTTCTGTCCGTTAAAGGGCAAAAAGAGTTTAAACTTGGAAAATTTCATAGTTTAAACAAAATTGTATGGCAGTTGGCTGATAATACTGAAGCCGTTAGTATTCCTGAAGTTGTACTATATAACAATCTCTATTTAGACTTACAATATAAAAAAGCTGCGCATTTGCATGTAGGCTATGAATTGTATTATTCAACTGAGTTTTATGCATTATCATTTATGCCTGCCACAGGGCAATTTTATCAGGATAGAGATGGAATTAGTGGAGGATTTGCAATAATTAATATTTTTGCAGATATTAGAATACAAAGTGTATTATTATTTATGAAGTTTGAAAATGTGGGGTTTCAATTTTTTAATAGTGATTATTATTACCTGGCAAATAACTATCCGCTTAATCCTACAATATTTAAGTTTGGTGTGTCCTGGCGTTTTAAGGATTAAAACAGTTTTAAATTATTGTCTAAGCAGGCTCTTATATGTAGTCTCAGTAAGAAAATGAAGTGTTGGATGTGCTCTATATTTTCTATTGTTTGCAGGCTGGCAATTAGCTCTATGTTAATTGCTTAATAGCTTTTTGATTTGTACTAAAAGCACCTTTCCAAAACATATC
>JAOZNO010000052.1:7467-11454 GCA_029933755.1 Bacteroidales bacterium
CATTTGTAGATTGTGATAGAGTAACTTTGTGTGTTCAAGGTATTTTTGTACTTTAGGGCTGAATCAATGCTTTAAAATATGACACCAAAGATCTTAAGAAATATAAGTTTTTTTACACTTTCCCTTTTTTTTGGATTCTGTGCTCCTTCTTCAGAGAATTCAAATTCAGAAGTTTTAGAAGTAGAAAGTCGTTTAGAGCTAATAAAAAAACGGGGAAAGTTAATTGTTATAACGGATTTTAATTCAGTTGACTATTTTATCTATAAAGGCCAACCACTTGGATTTAATTATGAGCTAATAAGTAAATTTGCTAAGCATATTGGTGTTTCTTTAGAAATTAGAACGAATTATAACTTAAAAAACACCTTTAGGTCATTAGAGGCTGGTGAGTGTGATATTCTGGCCATGGGACTTACTATAACAAAGGAGCGTACTAAATTTCTGCAGTTTAGCTCACCCATTATGCAAACAAAACAGGTTTTAGTTCAACGTAAGCCTAAGGGTTGGCAGAAAATGAAAAAACATTATATTGATAATCAGCTGGTTCGATCTCCTCTTGACCTGGCAAATAAATTTATCGTTGTTGAAGCCAATACATCGTATTGCGATAGGCTTAATAGTCTTTCTAATGAAATTGGTGATACCATTAAGTATGTTGGAAGTACTGAATTTCTGACAGAGGATTTAATTCAGCAAGTAGCTGAAGGGCGAATAGATTATACGGTAAGTGATGAGCATATTGCTATGGTTGCCAAAACATATTTTCCCAATATTGATATTTTTACTCCTATTAGTTTTGAACAAAATCTTGCATGGGCAATTAATAAAAATTCTCCTGAGCTGTTAACAGTTCTTAATGACTGGCTAAATAAATACAAAATAAGTAAGCAATATGTTTATCTATATGCAAAGTACTTTAAAAACTCAAGAACTAAGTCAATACTAAAAAGTGAATATAGTTCATTTAAAGGCGGAAAGATTTCAATCTATGATAAGTTTTTAAAAGAACAGAGTAATATTATTGGTTGGGATTGGCGATTAATAGCTTCCTTGATGTATTCGGAGTCACGTTTTAATCCGGATGCAAAGTCGTGGGCGGGTGCTTTTGGCCTGATGCAATTGATGCCTGTGACAGCTAAACAGTTCGGTGTGGGCGAAGAATCTAGTGCCCAGGCACAGATTGTTGCCGGCATTAAATATTTAAAATGGCTTGATAAATATTTCAGAAAAGAAATACCAGATTCTGTTGAGCGTATCAATTTTGTTTTGGCTTCATATAATGCTGGAGCCGGACATATTGAAGATGCCCGGGCTTTAGCAAAAAAGTATGGTAAAGATCCTGATGTTTGGTTCGGTAACGTAGATTATTTTATTTTACAGAAATCAAAGCCTGAGTTTTATAAAGATGCTGTTGTTAAATATGGTTACTTACGTGGTGCAGAGCCTTATCGCTATGTTTCAGAAATTGTTAATCGATATCATAGTTATAAAAACCTGATTAAATCTTAGGATTCAAGTAACTGGTAATTAGCCTTTGAACGGAAATTCCGTAACACAAGTATATCAATGGCTTTAGCGTTTTTCTGCCTTTGAATCTTTTTGTCATTCAATGGTCATTTGTAGTCATTATCAGTGTATTATGAAAATGGCAATTAATGACAAAACACTCAAATTGAAAAATGAATCTACCATTCAGATATTCTGATATTTATACGATTTCGTTCGGTCAAATTAGCAAACGTAATTGCCAGTTACGAGTCAACTTTACCTGGCCGCAACCAATGAAACAGAAGATATAGTATCACCCATTCCAACCAGGCTTACAGGGTTGTCTATAATGATTGTGGGTATTGCAATTATTTCTATTTCATCATTAGTGAAAATACCATTCTCAAGTAAATTGTTTGAACCAAATTCTTCTTCAACTATTCTAGATAAATCTTCGAGTTCTTTTAGTCCTATGTCTGAAACTGTTTGGTCTTTTGACCATAATAATACATCTTTTGAGTCAATTGAGCCTGTTCCTGCTTTGCTTGCAGCAATATTTGCAGCCAGTTGCATACCTTTCCTGTTTTGTATCGGGGATATCTTAAAACCTCGTTTTTGAAGTGTAACATACAGACCGAACATATGAAGCTGGATACGGGGGCAAGCTGTGTATTCAAAAACCTTTAGCATAGCCATAAATAGCTTACTGCTGTTTGTTTTGTCTGCACATTGCGCTGCTAGTTCGTCTTCGCCTATTACTTCAAGTATGTCAATTAGTTCACGCTCATTAAAACCCAGACTGTCCACATCTTTTGCAAGACTGTCAATAAGTTGCTTTCTAATTATTTTGTCCTGTGTAGAGGCTATTTCAAAATGTAATACATGTTGGCTGTTGTTTTCCTGCCATTTTTTAACAATTGCTTTTGATTGTTCAATCCTGTCAATACCAGACCCTCCGCCAGGAAGTTTAGTGTGGAGCATTTGATAACCTGATAGAATTATGTATTCAAACTCAGTACTAACTCCCGACATTTTTTTACTAAAAGCCTCATCAATATGCAATTTGAAATTTAAGGGGTCGTAAGTTGCAATAAACCGATTGGCTTTCGGACAACGAATTGTTTCGTTATTAATGTTTATCGTGTCGCCTGTGTCAAACTCAATTATCCAGTGAATAAGTGGAATGTCATTTGTTCTGGAAATATCATGTGCTTTACGAATTTCACCATTTTCATCAATATTTTTTAGATTAGGTAAATTAAGGAATAGTTTAGATTGTTCTTTCGGTGAAGAAGCTGTGTGTACGTAAACTGGGCCTACACCACAAACCGCCATAACGTTTGCGACAATTCCTCCTTGTCCGCCCATTTGCATTTTATCATATCCAATGTTTTCGTTCAGCCAGTTAAATACTTCTTTTGTTTCAATTAACCATTCTTCTGCAATTCCGTTTCTGAAACAATTTATTAGTCCGCGAATAGCATCTTCATTCGTTTTTATGCTTTTATTATCATCAATTAACAGGTTTGCCTGGTTCATTGAGTGTTTTTCTATTATTTGTTCAATTTGTTTGCCTGAAATTTTTATTACCGCATCAATATTCGCATTAAAGGCACTTATTAAACCCTTAACTTCGGTCATTTTCTCTAATTGTTCTGTAGCTGTTTGATAATGGTTTAACCATTTGTTTTTGAGTTCAGAATTGCACATGAGTTTCTATTTTTTTTGAAATTACCATTTTGAAAAATCGGGCAAATTTAAAGTTTAATGTTTACATAGAAAAAAGAATTTTGTTATTGTGTTAATATAGAATCATTGGACTATACGATTTTCAGGCACAGTAAAATCCTGACTTTACTAATAAATACTAATTAGTGCGTGTCCTATAAAGTGGAGAATATTCATTTGAGTAAGGTTTCTTGTTAATTTGTTAAAGAGTACGCAGATCTCAGTAGGCAGAAAAGATACTGTACTACAAGAAGTTGCCAACTGAGTGCTGAGAACTGCTGACTTTTAACAAAATGTAAAAAAATAAATTATTACAAAAAAACTGACATTATACACACTCTAATCAGAAACTGCCCTAATAATATTGTAAACATGACTTAGGTCGTAAGTTGAATATCTTCCGGGCTGTTTCCGGCTTTCACCTCCATAGCTAAGAATCATTCCAGTTTTCTTTTTATAATCTACCCAGTAAACAAAAATGCCACTGTGTTCTACATCATTATATGAATGGTTGATGTAATAAAGCCAGTCGCCGGCTTCAATTTGACTGCTTTTTACGTAAGGCCCACTTTTTTTACCCTTGTGAACAGTTTTTCGTTTACCATTTTTGTTTGGATGTCCGGAATCATTATAAACGGTATTAATCCAACTCCAGCAACTTCCAGGAAGGATTACTTTGTCAATCAAAGCCATTTCCCTGCCTTTTTTTAAAATGTCGCCTCCTCCTTTACTGGCTTCCTTTTCTGCTATTAAAATTGGATCACTCTTTTT
>JAOZNO010000697.1 GCA_029933755.1 Bacteroidales bacterium
TTTCTTAAGCGGCTGCAAAGGTAAACATCTTTTCTAAACTTGCAAATATTTTTTGAAGATTTTTTGAACTTTTTCAACCTTTAACATTCCTTGAAAAACAGTTCCTGTTAAAGCGGCTGCAAAAGTAAACACTTTTTTAATACTTGCAAATATTTTTTGAACTTTTTGCTTTTATTTTTTTCAGAGAAACACTCTCGGTAAAAGCGGCTGCAAATGTAGATGTTTTTATATCTAAAGTCCAAACTTTTTCAATACTTTTTTTGATAAAAAACCAAAGTAAATTGTAAATCACTGAACATTAATAAATTGTCATACACTTACAGCACATATACCATATAACGCTTATATTGTGACACTTACATAACATAACAATTGGAAACATCAGATTATCAAGCTGAAACAAATCACTAAATTAGTAGCCAAGCTTAAGTTTTTTCTACTTGATAATTCAATATTTAGATGGATAGCTTTTGTGGAACATTCAAAACTCATCATTTTTTGCTCAATGTAAGCGTTAAAATAAAGGACATATGTGTATAAATATAAAGGCATGATGATAAATTTCAACACTCCTGACAATTAGCTGAACAGATATTACTTCTGCACAAAGAGCTAAAAGCATTAATAATACAGATTAAAGCATATATTCTTTCAATAATACTTTCAAAATTAATATAACAATCGTAATTTTACATCATATTAATAGTCATACAACTTCATTAAAAATGGATATATATATAAAAAACGCTTTAATTATTAACGAGAATAGAAAGTTTATAGGTAGTATCCTTGTTAAAAATGGATATATTAACCAAATAATTGAAGGAGTTTCAGACTTTGATGATACCGATATTAAAATTATTAATGGAAAAGGGAAGGTTCTAATTCCTGGAATAATAGATGATCAAGTACATTTCAGAGAACCCGGGTTAACAGGAAAAGCATGTATTTACACTGAGAGTAAAGCGGCTGTTGCTGGTGGTATCACATCTTTTATGGAAATGCCCAATACAATACCACAAACTGTAACACAGGAATTATTAAAGGAAAAATTTGATTTGGCATCAGAGAGTTCGTTGGCAAATTACTCATTTTATATGGGAGCGACCAATGATAATATTGATGAAATTATAAAAACAGATCCAAAAAATGTTTGTGGGATTAAGGTGTTTATGGGATCTTCAACCGGAAATATGCTTGTTGACAATAAAGAAAGCCTTGATAAGATATTTTCGCAAGCACCAACATTAGTGGCTGTTCATTGTGAGGATGAAGCTACTATTAAGGCAAATACAGACAAATATAAAGCTGAGTTTGGTAATGATGTTCCTATTAGTTACCATCCTGTAATCAGATCTGAAGAGGCTTGTTATAAATCATCATCAATGGCTGTAGAATTGGCTAAAAAGCATGGAACACGTTTACATATTCTGCATTTATCTACAAAAAAGGAATTAGAGCTACTTGACAATTCCATTCCACTTAAAGACAAAAAAATTACTGGAGAAATTTGTGTACACCATTTATGGTTCGATGACAGAGATTATAACAAATACGGAACAAGAATAAAATGGAATCCGGCTATTAAAAGTGAAACAGATAAAAATGCACTTTTTGAAGCGATGTTAGATGATCGGCTCGATGTTATTGCCACGGATCATGCTCCACATACACTTGAGGAAAAATCAAATAGTTATTTCAAAGCACCTTCTGGAGGTCCACTGGTTCAACACTCATTAAATATTATGCTTGAGTTTTATTATCAGAATAAAATTAGCATTGAAAAGATTATAGATAAGATGTGCCATAAACCGGCAGAAATGTTCAACGTTATTAAAAGGGGATATATTAGAGTGGGATACCATGCAGATTTAGTATTGATTGATTTGGATACAGAATATACTGTTTCAAAAGACAATATCTTATATAAGTGCCAATGGTCGCCTTTTGAAAATCAAACGTTTCATTCCAAAATCACCCATACTTTTGTTAATGGAAATCTGGTATATGAAAATAGTGTATTTAATGAAGAAGTAAAAGGAATGGCTTTGGAGTTTGACAGGAAAGGGTGAAATTCAAGGTTCAAGTTCTTAGTTCCAAGATTCAAAGTGAAAATCAAATATCAAAACTAGGTAGTTTTGTTTTAGTATAACAATCATTAGTTTAATCTTAAAACCATTTGAAATGAAAAGTATTACAAGTTTAGCATTATCGTTATTGTTCATATTTATTTTAAATTCCTGTGAGAACACAGAAAATAATCAGAAAGAGGAAGTTAAAATTCCACCTGTTAAAATCGGAGCTTTCTACGAAACAGAGTTAGATAGTGGTAATTCGGTTATTATCGCTGATACTATTATATATGATGTGACTATAAAAAACACATCTAAAGAAGATGACTGGCAGGAATTCTGTTTAAAAAATGTGGACAGAACTGCTTTAGCAAATATCATTTTTAATGGCATCTACAATGGTAAATTAACAGCGTATGACTACCAACAAGAAAGCCCAATGACCATAGAAGAAGTAAAAGAACTGGAAAAAGAATTTAGCAGGGATCAAATTGGGAAAATGCAATTTATTGAAGAATGGTTCTTTGATGAAAAAGATATGACAATGGGCAAAAGAGTGAATGAGGTAATGCTTGCCTATGAAATCCTAAATTTAGATGGTGAAGTTCGTGCTTATAAGGCTGGTGTTAAGGTTTATCTTACCGATAAGAGTAAAAACCCTTAGAATAACACGAGACTTTAAAGACGGACCCTAATTAGCAGTCATGAAATTCTCAGTTTTTATATATTAGCTTTTTCAGTTATTTGGAACAACAGTTATCAGTCCGCAGTAAAGCAGTCTTTGCAAGACTACAGCATAATGTGGGCACCTACTGCTAAATTCTACATTTTTTAAAATAAGTACGACATTCCAAAAATCTAACACACTTAAACTTTATGAATGAAAGTTTTATTTATTGATTCAACACA
>JAOZNO010000698.1:0-1834 GCA_029933755.1 Bacteroidales bacterium
CAATCCCGGTGTTTTAATGGCTTTCAATAACTCCTGTGTGTAAAGACCATTTTTGCCATCACCATCAGCAGCTACAGAACCTGGCGAAGTAGCATAGGCAATTAAGGATCCGCTACCATCTGCATAAATTTGTGCAAGCCCACGTGAACCGGAACGTATGCTCCGGGAAGCGTAAGGGTTATCGCGACAGGCATCCAGTATCACTATGTTCATACGTGTACCTGAACTTTCCATAGCTTCAAGTACCATATTTACACGAATGGTTTCATCCTCTACTTCGTATTCTTCCTGAATATTATGATTTATGGGTACTAAAAAGTTTTCTCCTTTCACCTGTATTCCATGACCTGCATAATAAAATAAACCTACCCCTTTATCTGCCTCCAGACGGTTGCTAAAATCTCGCACCGCATTTTTCATGGTTTTTTTATCACCATCAATAATCTCAATTACATCAAAATTTAAATTTCGCAAGGCTGTGGCCATATCCCGGGCATCATTTTCGGGATTACGTAAAGAGGCAAATGCATAATTGCTGTTTCCAATAATCAGTGCCAAACGATTTTCAAGACGGGTTTCTACATAATTGATAAAGCGGGTTTCAGAAGTTATTGCACCAAATTTATTGCTTACTTTTATATTCACTCTATTGGCACCACTTCTTAGTTTTATTTCACTTTTTATAATATAATCACAATCATCTGACTTTATAAGCTTTAAACCCCTTTCTGATGAGTTGATTTTTCCATTCAGGTATACCTCAACCTTATCCAAATCAGCTTTTGAAACAATACAAGCTACAATGTCATATTCTGCATCGTAAACGGTTGTTTTATTGGCTAAAGGAATATTCCAACCTACCGCTAACTGGGTGCTTTTTGATTTTAGCTTTAAATTGTATTTCTTTGGCTTTGAATTGTAACCATTGGCCTCTAATGCTTCCAACTTTAATTGTATTGTGCCATCTTGCAAACTAATTCGGGGATATAGTTCCAGCTTAATCTTCTTTTCAGTACCTTCAGGCATATTTCCAACATGTATTGAATTTACCCACGAAAAGCCTTTTACTACATTAGAGTTAATCATAGCATCAAAATTTACCGCTTTGGCTACACCAGAACCCGTATTTTTTAATGTAATTTCCAGAAAACAGTTTTCCCCGGCATCCACAAGATTATTATGATTCTCATCAATCAAACTAATTTTCTGAATAAGCAGAGCCGGTGTATTATTTATTTTTATTGATTGACTACTTGTTTCTATTTCCTGAGCAAATAATGTATTTATTGAATAAAGTAGGAAAAAGATTATGATTATTTTTTGTATTTTCATGATGAATATTATTTAGTTAATTACATTGGTCATTAAATAGTCATTTATTGACATTCGCGGCTACTGAGCGTAGTCGAAGTATCGCCGTCATTAGTTGTCATTATCTCATTATCTCATTCCCATATCTTCACATCTTCAAATTTCCACATTATGACATTGCATCATTGCATCATTAAAATTTATACTTCACAGTAAATCCTATTGTTTTAAATTTAGGATCGTAACTGCTGAAAAATTGAATTTTTTGATTTTTATTGATTGCAGAAAGAGAGCTGTTGTTTTTATTCGCTTTCAGGGCTGTCCATATTATACCCACACTCCATATGCCAATAGATGAAATAGCAAAAACATCGGATAGTGCTTTTTGGCTTTCGCTTTTGCTTAATAAATCATCGCTTGTTGTTTGATCAGATTCTGTAGATAGGAATCGTAATTACTTTTATAACTCGATCGTAGATATAAGGAAGTACCTAATGAAGCATATCCAGCCACACCAAGTAGT
>JAOZNO010000698.1:1844-2979 GCA_029933755.1 Bacteroidales bacterium
AAAAACACCGAACAATGACTTTTGGCTTTCACTTTTGCTTAATAAATCATCACTTGTTGTTTGATCAGATTCTGTTAGGTATAAATCATAATTCTTTTTATAGCTCGAACGTAAATAAAAAGAGCTACTCAATGCAGCATATCCAGCCACACCAAGTAGCCAATATGGTTTATCAGGATCAATGGTACTTAAACCCCAGCCGGGAAGGGCAACAGATTGCAATATCACTTTACCTGTATTAACGGCACCAACAACGGTGCTTACAATTGCTTTAACCTTCACAGTTATTTCTTCATTAAGAACAATACCATCAGCATTATAGTCCCAAATGATTTTTTTGTCCTTCCCGCCAGGTAAATTGTCACCAATATCACCTGATAATGCCCGGGCATTTAATTCTCTACCAGAAACAGTAGTAATTTCAATCCAGACATCAAAGCGGTGTTTTTTTTTACTACTAACAAATTCATAGGAAATTTCCAGTTTTTTGTCTACAATAGCCAGATTGGTCGTTTCAATTTGTACATCCTGTGCAAAACCCAAAGTTAGACCACAAAAATTGAATAAGTAAATAAGTAAAATACTGGTGAAATTCTTTTGTTTCATAGTTTTATGTTTTAATTGTGGCAATAAAATTTACTGTAAATTTCGGGAATATGTAAAAGCAATCCTACAACAAATGTTGCAAATACTAACACATATGTTGCATTTGGCATCTCATTCTATAGTTTACTAATAGATTGTTATGATAAACAGAGACTGAAGGTTGGTTCATAATACTTAATTTTTAAATTACATGTAAATTTCCCTTTCACTCATCAATTGCATCTCAGCCCAAAACACAATAAGTAAATGTTAAAAATTTGATTCAAAAATCAAAAAACTTGTTAATTCATATAAATTTAATGAAAAAAATGACGTAACTTTTCAAGACCTTATATCAAAAGGTACATTTCTAAATATACGATTTGAGATATGCTTAACCTGTTCAAAGAATTGCTTTTACACAGTACTTTTTTTGTAAGTTTTTTTTCATTTATCAGCCTATTGGTTGGTGGTTTTAAGGAAAATAAGTCAAAGCTTGCCTTAAGTTTATATATGTTAGGGGCATCGTTTTTTTATGCTTTCAGTATAT
>JAOZNO010000699.1 GCA_029933755.1 Bacteroidales bacterium
TGATTTTTTAAAGTAATCTCCAAAGGAGTTACTTAAGTCTGAGAACTGAATACTGTTCTCGTTCCAAAACAGTAAAACATTTAGAAATTAAGAAACATTGACTTTATAGACACACACTAATTATAGTTTGTCTATAATCTCAGTTTTTTTGTAATAATTTACTTTTTTATATTTTGCTAAGAGTCAGCAGTTCTCAGTATTCAGTCGGCAACTTCTTGTAGTACAGCATCTTTTCTGCCTACTGTGAATTGCGTACTTCTCTAACAAATTAACAAGAAGCCTTACTTAAATGAATATTCTCAACTTTATGGACACCCAATTAGAGTTTGTCCATAAAGTGTACTTTTCCTGGAAACTTACCAAGTCTTAAAGACTTTGCAAGTTGAGTACTAACTTAGTAAGTTTTTCTAAAATGCACACTTTATAGACATGACTAATTAGTAATTCTAAAGAAGCTATGAAGTAATACATTTCAGGAAATGAAAGAATTTTAAAATCAGTATTATGATAAATCATATTGTTATATATCGGTTTTAATCTAAGGTTTAGAATCATTAATTAGCAGACTTATAATAACCGATTTTATAAGTCAATTAAGCCCTTTGAGAGCAAAGCACACTTCACCATCATACATCAATACTTGAAATATTCGATTCTCAGCGACTTTAAATCCTTACTTTTTGGCTGTTTTCTTGGGGTTTAACTCTTCGAAAGTCCCGTCATCAAAGAAAACCAGAATCTTTTCAATATTCTTTACATTAGGTAAAGTATTGTTTATATTATTGGTGTTATTAGAAGAAATTACCTCATTTTTTACATTTTGGGGAGCTGATTTCTCAATTTTGTCTACTTCCCTGTCAAGAGGTGTGTTAAAAATAATTTCTTTCTGCTGTTCTTCAATGTACATTTCACCCTTTCCTAAAATTAGCCAATCTGGATTAATACCCGGAAAATTTCTTAGAACCTTTTGGATAAAATCCAAGCTGGGTTTATTTCGTCCAGAAATGATATGCGAAATGCTTGAACGTTGAACATCCAAAATATCGGCAAATTTTGAGGAAGACAGGTTTTCTTCGTTCAATAATTTAAATATGCGGTCTTTTATTTGATTATTAACCATGTTACAAATGTAATAATAAATATGTTTACAGTTGTAACATTTGTAAACATTGTTTGGTTACAAATGTGAATCAAGTTAAAGGTAATTGAATAAACCCTAACCTATTGTTGATGTGCTGGATTCATAATATAGATACTTTATTGAAAAACTCATGTAATCACTTGTTATTACACGATTATAATAACTACGCATACCCAAATGTATCTACTTTTATTCGCTTAATTTCCTTAATAATATAGGAAATGCCCTGTTTTAAAGCTTATATTAACATAGCTAATGTGTTATATATAAGTTATTTAATTATTTGTTTAAATATGTAAAATCATTTAACTATTTACTTTATTAATAACTTATAAATATCAGGTTATCAGTGATTTAAATGCTTCTTATTGACAAATGTATACGTATTATGGATTATTATTTGTAATTTTCTTATTATACTTAAAGCTTTTTCCTAAATATGGTCTATAATTAACTGATTAATTGATAATAATGAGATTGTTTAAATATCATATGTTTATTATTGTGAAATAGCCTATTTACAAATGTAAATAAGAGTAGAAATAGTAGTATTTACAAATGTAACCAAGGATTTAGCCTTGATTTGTGTACATTTGTAAACACTTGATTTTTTTGTAAATTATGTTAGATATGTAATTTTTTTATAAAATCTTGTAAATTCATTTCCCTCCCCTATTTCAAAATATTTTTAAGATTTTATATTATAGAGCATTCTAATACAACAATATAAATTCTATTATTTGTAATATTTGGTACTACTGCAAACTAGTGGGTAACTAAATATGTATGTTGATTATTTGTTTATACTCTTATATTGCTTAATTATGCCAGTCATAACCAGATAAACAAATCAACGAATAACAATGGTGACCTTATACTAAAAATCACCTTATGGTAAGCACCCACTAAAATGGTAGTAGAACCTAATATTTAATATTGTTCTTACTTTCTATATTTTGAAATTATAATATCCCATTTTTTTTTCGTATTATTGCTTGGTAATTTAATTATATAAATAAACAAGATTATGAAGCTATTAGAAGGAAAAACCGCTATTATTACTGGGGCAGCACGTGGAATCGGAAGGTCTATTGCACTAACTTTTGGACAACATGGAGCAAATGTTGCTTTTACTGATATGGCGATTGATGATAATGTTAAATCTTTGGAAAAAGAATTAGCAGATATGGGTGTAAAAGGAAAAGGATATGCATCTGATGCCTCAAAATTTGATGCATCACAAAAGCTGGTTGATCAGGTTGTTGAAGAATTTGGTCAGGTAGATATTCTTATTAACAACGCAGGTATTACCAGAGATACGCTTTTAATGAGAATGACAGAGGAGCAATGGGATTTAGTGATAAATGTTAATTTAAAATCAGCATTTAACATGACGAAAGCTGTTATTGGCCCTATGATGAAGAAAAAGAGTGGTTCTATTATTAATATGAGCTCAATTGTTGGTGTTGGTGGAAATGCCGGTCAGGTTAACTATTCTGCTTCAAAAGCGGGTATGATTGGGATGACCAAATCAGTTGCAAAAGAATTGGGTGGAAGAAATATCCGATGTAATGCAATTGCTCCGGGTTTTATCATTACAGAAATGACTGCAAAACTTCCAGAGAAAGTTGTGGAAGAATGGGTTAAAGGTATTCCGTTAAAACGAGGAGGAACACCTGAGGATGTTGCTAATACAGCATTATATCTTGCTTCTGATTTATCTTCTTATGTAAGTGGGCAGGTAATTCAAGTAACAGGTGGTATGCTAATATAAGGTATAACTTACAAAGTACAGTTGCAAGTTTTGCTTCTAAGGATAGCAAAATTTGTGACTT
>JAOZNO010000053.1:0-5837 GCA_029933755.1 Bacteroidales bacterium
TAAGAAAAACAAAATGAGCATCATTAAAGTCATACGAAAACCAAAGTTTTAAATTATCTTTATGAGGAAAGAGAAAATGGGTGAAAAGTGTTGCCTCATCTCCGTCAACATTGTCAGATTCATGATCACCAACAGCAGAGATGAATGGAATATGGTTAGTAATATCTTTTATTGGCGTAAAAAATTGCGATTGCCAGTTTTTGTAACTTCCACCTTTTGCCACTAAATCGCCATTTGCAATTATTACTGCAGGATCAATTTCATTTATTTGATTTGCAATAGCCTTAAAAATATGTGGTTTTGAACGGCTATCACCCAAAACAACAAAAGAAAGAGTATTATTCTTTTTTGTTCCGACCCTAAAAGAACTATGTTTTGAGCTAATATTTTCTGTACTTACTTTATAAAAGTATTTTCGCCCTTTTATTAAATTATCAATGTTTGCTTCATATAAATATCTGCCCTTTTTTTCCGCAATAAATTTTGCTGATTTTGATTTACCAAAAGATTCAGTTTTCCCATATTTCACCAAAAAATTTGCCTTTGAACTACTTTCCCAACGGATGGTAATTGAGTGATAACCGGGATCAGCAAGGTAAGGTGCAATTGTAAAGTTTTGAGCATTAATTGAAAGCATAAACCCAAATAATGCTATTGTCGTTATTAAATGTTTAACTAATTTCTTGAAAATATTCATTGTTTTTTTGATTTGTTTATTGTTTTGGTGATTTGTTTATCTGTTTATTTGCTGATTTTAAATCATCGAATAATCAAATAAACATATCATCAGCATAAAAAAAGACTTATTATTAAATAGTTAATAAATTACAGAAAACCAAAGCAAACCCTAAGATTCATTTATTTATTTTTCTAATAATTTTAATAATTCTGTTAAATTGTATTTAGTATAGGGCTCTTTGCAAGCTTCTGTCCCTTGTCCGGCATTAGCCACCCAAAACTCAGCTTTTTTTGGAATAAAAAGTACATTGTGTAAATTGCTTTTCATTGACACAGGTCTGTCCATTAGGTGGATTGCTTTTTCTAAGTCTATTTTGCCATAATTTTCTTTCACCCGTTCAACCAGTTTTTTATAGCGGTCACCTGCTGAAATAAGAACAGCATCTTTAACCGGGCTTGGTAATTGTGGATGTGTCCCACCCGGAGTAACAATCTCAAATTTTTCAGGAGTTGTTGCCAATGCCCTGGCATCATTAATTTTACCATCTGCAATAACATAATAATATTCACAGGTACGGGCAGTGGTTTCAAATAGGTTTAGGGCATCTTCAAGTGTATTAGAGCTTTCAAGACCTTCACGTACTAACAGTGGCATGGGCATACCATCCCAATCACCAACACCTCCGCCGCCCATTTCGCCAAAGGATACCTGCTTATCGTTCATTCCACTTACCGAACCAATGAACCCGGCATAGCTAATATTAGCAAATGCATTACTGCCTGTTGGGTGCAGAATAAATACCACGGCATTATATTGTAAACCAATTTCAGTCATATAATCCAATACCCTTCCATGATACAGGGTTCCGTCAACAGTAGCATCACCAAAAACAGCAAAGCCTGAGCAATGAAACATTGCCGGGAAAACATTTGCTAAACGAATCTCTCGTAAACTAATACCTGAAGTTTCCGCTAAGCCCATCATTTCATCCTGATATTTTTGAGGGATAAAAGGTTCGAGGCGTTTATATGCATTACTCATTTCAGATAAAAACCATTTTTTTTCTTCGATTGTGTAATACCATCCAACTACATACAATACTCCATCAACAAGGCTGTTTATTTGATTTTTTAATAAAATTCCATGAGCCTCACCAATTTCTTTATGAGTCCCTTTGGCCACTAAAACCCGGTTACCTTCAATGTTTAGTAATTTTGCATTTACTATTGATTTTGTTTCTGTTTCTACATCCTGTTTTAGTTCGTTTTCTATTAATATTCCTACAGCTCTACGTGTACCTGCTAAAATAGAACGGTTTAAATCTGTACGATTTACGATAAGGGTATCTGAAGCGTGATTAACTTTTTTTGAGCTAATGATTTGATCTGGTGAAATATTAATCGTTAAATGTATCTGTTTTTCAGGATCATTAATAATAAAAATATGCTCATCTTCCGAAATACTTAAAGAGTAACTTTCACCATCAATACTTATTTCAGTTAATGATTTGCCTGAAATTTCTTTTTCATTAAAATTGAGATTTGTAAAAGCTATATACGCTAGCCCAAGTTTTTGACTAAAACCAGCCTCGAGCCAGGGTGCTAATTTATTATGAGATGACAAAATATCATACAACAAAAGTGAAGGATCAAAATTTTTGGAAAAACCCCCATTACCTGTTACCAATAACGAGTTTGGTTGCACAAGTACCGAGGTTTTTTCTTCAGATTGTGAAATGAAAATTTCTTTATCTAATGCTGATAAAAACATGTCGAAACTATGATCTTTTTTATAATTGCAATATGCAGAAATGGTGTCGTTTTTTACATTTCCATTAATGCTAAGTTTAAGTGTGATATTTCCTTTTTGCAGGTTTTCAGCAATATCTCCGTATAAACTGTAAAGCTTTATAGAGTTGCTTAATTTATTGTAAGATAGAATTCCCAATAGGGTAATTATTCCTAATATAGCAAGGGTAATGTATTTGATTGTTTTTTTCACTTTTGAATATTTTAGTTTTATTTAGAATTTGAATAAAATAGTTTTGTGCTGACATTAATTATTTGTTGTATTAAACACGTAAGAATATTTTCTTTTTATAAAAATAGTACAGCATTAACCATTCTAAGGTAATAACACCAATTGTAATAATTACATTACCATATTCGCCAAGAGGGTTTGCAATCCATCCTAAAAGAAATTGAGAAGAATGATAAAAGTTAATTATTCTTGTCCCGAGATAAATCGTAATTGAATTAAGTCCAATAACCCTAAAAAAGAATATCCAGTTTCTCCACATTTTCACATCAATAATATAATAGAAAATAGCAAGCAAAAGAAAGCTGATACCTGAAGTAAGAAGATTAAACGGAACTGTCCATATTTTTTTAATTATGGGATATACAGGTGAAAGTAAAAGTGCTATTAAAACAAGTGCAGCACCGGAAATTAGCAAAATAATTGTTTTTTTATTTTGAGTATAATTTTTGTTACGAAGTATTATGCCGGCAAATGCACCCATTAAAGTGATTGAAGTGGCAGAGACAATACTTAATATTCCTTCAGGGTCATAGGTTTTATATATCAATCTTCCTGGAAGAAAACTTTGATCTATCCATGCATTAATACTACCTTCTGGTGTAAAAACTCCGGCACCAAAACCCGGTACAGGTACAAGAAACTGTAATATGGCAATAGCTGAAAGTATTCCAGATAACCACAGCAGTCTAGTATTAATTGTAGAAGTATTTATCATGATTAGTGCAGCAAAAAAATAGGCAATTCCAATTTGTGATAAAACACTAAGAACCCGCATATCGGTAAATCCATTTTTTAATACTCCATTGTAGACCAAACCAAAAAGGAATAGTAAAATCATTCGTTTAAAAACTTTTCTAAATAGCACGGTTTTGTTAGTTCCTTTTTCCTGTCTGCTAATTAATGCATAAGGAATCGCAACTCCCGAGATAAACATAAACAATGGGAATATCAGGTCTTCAAAATGAAATCCTTCCCATTTTGCATGATGCATCTGATGATCAAGTATTTCTACCCAGTTCCATCCGGTAGCTTTAGCTAATGCTCCTATTAAAGCACCACCACCAATAATCCAGAACATATCAAATCCGCGTAGTGTATCCAGCGAATAGAGTCTTTCTTTTAATTCAGGTTTTGATTCAGTTGTCATAATTGTTAATTTAAATTATTGAAAATTTGGTTTTACTTTCATTTTAATGGGTGCTTAACCAAAATGTAACTTTTAAAGGATTATTTGTTAATTTGTTTATCTGTTTATAAGACAGGGGCATAAACAAATAAACGTATAAACAAATAACCAACATACATCTTAGTTACCTACTAACTTCGTAGTAATACCAATAAGTTAATGATATAAATATTTTTCAGATATTTCCTGTTTATCTATTCCTTGACCTTTCCATAAAACATTTAATAGCTTGCCACCTCCAAGTTGAAAATATTTCACTTTGATTTTATGCATGCCTGCTTTAAGAGAAGTTGATACAGTTTCCTCGGTAATGCCATGTGCACCATCATTATCAATTAATTTTTGATTATTCAAATATAACACACTGCCATCATTTGATTTGAGATAAAAAGTATAAAGCCCATCTTTTGGAATTTTGATAAAACCATCAAATATGTAAGCAAAATTACTGGTAGACCGACTTTCTTCTATTGAAAATTGAGATATAATTCCCGAGTCTATTATGGATGATTGCTCAATTTCATCAGAGAAATTAATTTCAGTTTCATAATAATGAAAAATTAAGCCTGGCTTAACTTCATCTGCTAGTTGTTGTGCTTGCTGGTAAATGTCACTACCAATATTAGTAGAAACAAGCTGACTAGGTGCTTTCCCTATGGCAAAAGCCTGCATATTCAAGTGAGAAGTTCGGTCAATACTGATAGGTTTTTGATATAATAAACCTGAAGTTTTTGAAGGAAGTGATTCATCTAAAGTATAGCGTATTTCTACATTTTTATCACTGCATGCCAGTTTTACAATTCCGTTGCTATCAGTGGCTATATAGGGATTGGCTGTTGCATCACTGTAGATCCAATCCAGACTTAATCGCGTAATTTGTGTAGTTGATAAACCATTGTTTATTCTTGTATCACCCGCGCAATGTCCCAGTAAAACATGATTATCAGTAAATTCAATAGCGGTATAACAATACCAGCCTTTTGGGTCGCTTTCAATAGTTTTTATTTTTTGCCAGCTTTTACCTTCATCTTTTGATATTGCCAGATTAAAGGGTGTTCTTTTACCGCCATCTCTTTCCGGTTTATAATTGTTATTCCATACTAATAGTAAATCACCTGTTGTTGGAATTCGCTCAATAGATGCAGGGGAAAGAGGTGATTTTATATTACCCGGTTCAATAGGCGACCAGCTTTTACCAAAGTCCTCAGAAAAAGAAAAGTATTGCACACCACTTTCTGTTCGACAAAAGAGCATTAATTTTTCATCACTTAGTTCAATAATGCCGGGTTCCTGCGAAGTGACATTTTCCGGATTTTCAATCTCATTACTTTTTGTCCAGTTAATTCCATTATCGTCGGAATAGTAACAGATTAATTTACCAATAGCGGTGGTTTCTGTATCGGGAGTTTTATGTAAAGATAAAGGAAATATAATTCGCTTATTTTTCAGTTTTACAACCCGGTCATTATTCATTACATAATAACCCGGTTCACTTACACATTCTTTTAGTTCACTCCATGTTTTTGCTTCATCAGACGAGGTACGCATAATTGGAATACAATCTGATTCAGAATTCTTTCGTAAATAAAATAGAGCTATATCACCATTGTCTAAGCGTAGTAACGAAACGCTCATAATATTCATTCCGCCCTCATTTTGTAAAATTACTTCATCCTCTTTTGTCCATGTTATCCCACTATCACTAGAATATCTACCTGCTAAATATGCAGTGGCATTATCACCGGTTCCACCAGTAAAATGTGTATAGATAAATAGAATGCGTTTATCTTTAAGGGTAATGAAATCACCTTCACTATTCCGAGGATTTCCTTGTTTTGGCTCTAATCTTAAAGATATTTCTTTACCTGTTAAAAGCTCCGTGTCCTGATTGTTATTACATGCTGCAACTACAATTAGGATGATTGCTAAAAG
>JAOZNO010000053.1:5937-11406 GCA_029933755.1 Bacteroidales bacterium
CTTAGGTTCATTAACTGTATAAGTAAATACATTAAAACCAGCTTTATGCAATATCGCAACTTTCTCAGAATCCAAAACAGAATGATGAGCAGCAATACCATCAAACTGTTTTTTGACTTTTTCATTCAATTTCATTTTCTCTTCAATTTCAGAAAAAAGTACTTCAAAGGTTTTGCCTGATAAATAGAAGGTAACTAATTCAGGATAGATTTTTTTTATTCTAATAATTGAACTTTTATTGAATGATTGAACAATTACCCATTTAACGGCATCATATTTTTTAACGGCTTCAACAATTTTCTTTTCTAAACCGGGATAGCGTTCATCTCCATCTTTAATTTCAATTAACAAAATCACCTTTCCGTTTATGGTTTCAAGGACTTCACTTAATGTAGGAACTTTCTCATTTTCATAATCTTTACTAAACCAGGATCCTGCATCATAGCTTTTTATTTCTGCTAAACTCAGGTTTTTTATTTTACCCGTCCCATCCGTGGTTCTGTCAAGTGTATTATCATGTATGACGATAATATTAGAATCTTTTGATAAATGAACATCAATTTCTATCATGTCTACACCAATATTGATTGCATTTTTGAATGCAGCCAGCGTATTTTCAGGTGCTAATTTTGCACCACCCCGATGAGCAATGATTTTTGCTTGATAATCATTTTCAGAATTGTTCATTTCCTTAGCTTCTTTCTGTTTGTCTGTACAACTAATCATGAAAATTAAACTGATTAACCATAAAAATTTTATTGTTGTCATTGTTTAGAATATTTCATTAGAATTATATCTTAAGATTCCTACTGCCATGTCAAAGCTATTTTGACGCTCAAAAGGTCTTCCAGACGCTTTGAGGTCTACATTGACCTTCAATTGTCATTTTATGTTTGATTTGACACTATAGCCTTTTTACTCGTGGTTCCATAGTAGTCAATTCGGCAATTTTGATTGGCTCGCCTGATTCTATGCTTTTTCTAGCTGCGATGCCTATTAGTATCGACATAATACCATCCCTGAGACCTGCGGCTCTATCATAAGGATCGGTTTCGTCAGGGTGCATGAATATTTTGTCTTGCAGCCGTTTGTCTCCACCGCCATGTCCACTTTTTTCTACCTTAACTTTTACAGTTTCATGATTCTCCCACAATTTTTGTACGATAATTGGTTCAAACTCGGCTTCCTCTTTTCCTGTTTGATCCATTTCTTGCTTGTGCTTTTCAGCCTGATCAATTGATACGTTTTTCATATAAGGGATGTCCAACCATGCCTCAATACTTCCTTTTGTGCCGTTAAGTGTTACGCGCCAGCCTTCGTATGGTGAGTAGGTGGTAAGTGAGTAGTTTAAAACTACCTTGTTTTTATATTTTACCTGTGCCGACATTTTGTCGTAAATGTTTATTTCTTTACGGAAAAGGCAGTTGTCGCGTATGTAGCCATCGTGTTTTTCATTTTTGACGTATAAATCCATCGACCGCTTGCTTTTGGTAATATCCCAATAGAATTTACATTCTTTTTTGTGTTCGCAAGTCCTGCACTTATCACCCCGGAACGGTCCATTTTCGCCATAATATTCCAAATCACCATATGCAAAAACTTCAGCAGGATCTGAGTCTATCCACCAATTCAATAAATCAAAATGGTGTGTGGCTTTATGTACCCAAAGTGTTCCCCCTTCCTGTCGTAATCCATGCCATCTCCTAAAATAAGAAGCGCCATGGTATGTGTTTAAATACCAATGAAAATCAACGGACCTTAATTCACCAATTGTATTTTTAGCTAAAAGCTCTTTTATTTTTGTGGTATATGGTGTCCATCGGTAATTGAAACCAACAATAAGTTTTTTGCGTGAACGCCTTTCTGCATCAATAATAGCCTGGGCTTTTGTTTCATCAATGGTAAGTGGCTTTTCAGTTAATACATCACAACCCATATCAAGCCCTTTGATAATAAATTCATGATGAGTTGAATCCTTTGTGGTAACAATTACCAAATCCGGACTGGTTTCCTTAATCATTTTTTCAAAATCAGTAAAGGTAGGGCAGGAGACCCCAATATATTTACGACCATATTCCAATCTACCCGGGTTAATATCGCAAAGACCGACAAATTCCAGTATTTTTGAGTAGTTTTCGTTAAGGCGTTTCCCCCAAAAACTGGTACCTCTTACGCCTGTACCTACTAAAGCTACTTTTAATTTATTGGTTGAACTAAAAGAAAATGCACTAAGTGGCATAGCTGTGCTAGCTGCCAGCATGCTTACCGATTTTAAAAAATGTCTTCTTGATTGTTTCATGTGTTTATTTTTAATGGTCAGATGAAACCGCAAGTTACAAATAATCATCCCTTTGTGTGTTAATAACCTTTAGCTCACGAACACAAATAAAATAATAATAGATTTGTGAGTAATTATTTTTAACCTGCTTGTTTCATCTATTTATATTTAAAGAATTATTATGTTGACTTATTTTATTTAAAAACGGAATGACCTTATATTTACACTTTGCATCCGTTGGTTGCCATAGGCTTGCCGTAGGTGATACTTATTCATTATGTTTTTTTCTTAGACAAAGTAATTAATTGAGATGACCTTAGTTAATTAGTCCATAATATCGCGCCATATAATAGGGTAATAAATAAATAGTCCCTTCGTGTTCTGAATAACCGCTTCCTTCCGTTGCATCAAGGGTAAAGCCATCGCGATCTAACCTTACATGACACCTTTCATCAATAGGTAAGGCTTTATTGTCAAAATGCCAACCCATCTTTTGCAAATGCTCACTTGATATTTCGAATGTATTATCCAAACGCTCAGGATTTCTAGGGCGCCATCCTTCATTAATAATTATTCCTGGAGTAGGATCAAAAATGATATCCAATCGATGCCTATTGTCCATTCTATATCCAATTAAATCTAAAGGTAGTCTTTTAAGTGTTTCTAAAATATCATCAATTTTAAAATCTTTTTTATAAAACTGCTTTGCTGTGAATTCTGCATACGATCCTGCATTTTTAAAATATTTACCACTACTATATATGCCTGTATCAACTAATTTATTAAATTTTATTGCTTGTGCTGCATAAAGCATATTCCAAAAAGCACTCTTTTGAAGACTCAGATGTAACCATGCGTTTTCCAAACTTTCACGATACATCAATATTAATTCAGGATCTTTCTCATAATTGAGTAAACCATACATACTCATAAGTGAAAGGTTATTATCCCAAGGTACAACATCTTCTGGTGGAAAATACATTTTAGAAAGCATTGCACTGATATGATAATTATATTTGTCGCGAAGGAATTTTGCTGTTTCCAAATATTTTTCATCTCCTGTAACATGATGTGCTACACTTAGGAAAGAAAGCATCATCATAGAGTTTAATCCTTTTTGATCCCATCCCCAAACAGAATTGAAAAATTCGGGTGAAAAGTCTCCCCATCTGGTTTTTTTACCATCATGGTCTACAAGAGCATAACCATTTCGAATTAAATGATCAGTAATATCGCCTACTACCTCACTCACCAATGCTTTTTCTTCTTTAGTATCAGCAACCAAATCATAATAAACTCCATAAAAGAAATAATGTCCCGCTAATTCATCAGAACTAGTATCACATTTCCAAAGGTATTTTCCATCTTTACTTTTAACAAATCTTGGAACAATATCTTTCCAGAAAGGATCTTCTTTCTGTTTTCTCATATTATACTGATGATCATATTGTTCATTTACTGGTTCATGCCAATCTATTGGTATAATAACTCTTGCTGGAAATCCTTTTTCATGAGTAATATCAACCAATGATTTGCAAGCATCAAAACTCCTCTTAGCCAATCTCTTTGCTTCTTCGCTACCCGTAACAGCATAACGAAATGCCTGAGCAGCACCGTACTCGGCCGTATACATCCCATCATTATCAGAAATAGCCGGCTCCCAGGAATCTGCATCATATCGAACCTTTAACGTATTTTGTGCAATAAATCCCATTCTATTATGCCGAGCTTCAACTTGTTTCGTATAAAAATCAGCTTTTTCTTCTAATGTAATCGTTTTAAAAACAATTCTGCTTATCCCTTTATTTGTAGCGAACCAGGTTGTGCCGTTCTCTTCTACTAGAATATCATTTACATAATCATCAGCTAACCACCTTCTGCTAAATCGATAGTAAAAATTCTTTCCATCAGCTCTTATGGCACCTTTTTTTGTACCAAACCAAACTTCACCATTTTTTGCTTCCGCAATGCAGGTGAAATTCTTAAAAGGCAATCCCTCCTTTCCCGTAAATAGCTTCCATTGTCCATTTTGCAAAAATCCAACACCTTCATTTGAACCAAACCATAGCCGTTTTTTGGAATCAACCAAAAGTGTATTTACGCCTGTTAATTTCCAAGAATATTTCTTGTCTGCAGGAAATATTTCCTGATCATTGTTATTTTTCCTATCTTTAATAAATAAACCCGTTTTTTTTCCGGTATATATATTTTGATTGAATTCTACTTTTGCCAAAATATTTTTATCATCAAATGGTGTTTTCTTTTTGGATAAATCTGACGATTTTGACAAGAGCCTCCACTTTTCTCCATTATATTTATAGACTCCTTCCTTGGATACCGCTAGGATATTTCCTGATTTGTCCAATTGTATATCTGAAAAAGCTATTTCCGGCAAACCATCCTCTAAAGTAAAAACAGTCGCAACTTCCTGTTGAAATTGATCATTACTACCTATCTGGACAAATGAAAAGTAAAAAGGGACAAAGAGTAATATTAAATTCTTGAAATTCATAATTATCTATTTTTTAAATTATATAAACTACTGCTATCCTAATTAATCAATCTGTATTTGGTTAGTTATGCATATTTCATAAAACCTAAATTGCCATACCAAAATCTTTTGATTGTTCTGAGATATCACCTGCTGCCAATTTAATTTTATTTATATCTTCATTTAATTTCTGATTAAACAAAAACATATCTGAACTGTGTAACACGATATTTGCACCTTCCTGCATCCATTTAATTTGTCGTTTAGGATTAGAAGGAAAGTGTATTCCAGCTGCTATTCCTTTACTTCTGGTCTTTTTAATTATTTCCTTAACAAGCTTCTCAAATTCAGGATGATCATATTGTTCAGGGAGTTGCATGTTTATAGACAGGTCATGTGGTCCAATAATTACAGCATCCAATCCTTGAACATTTAATAACTCATCAATATTTTCAAAAGCAGCCACACTTTCTATATTTACAATACTCAAACTTCCTTCATTATATTTTTCAAGATATGTCCTTAATTCAGGAGTTAAGACCTCTTCATTGTGAAGCACCTTTTGTAAACGTTCCCCTTTCAATGGTCTGTATTTTGTAGCACCAACCAATTGACGTATTTGCTCTACACTTTCTACATAGGGAGCAATAACACCAATTGCTCCAGCATCTTTTACCATACAGGCTGCATATGGGTCTGC
>JAOZNO010000700.1 GCA_029933755.1 Bacteroidales bacterium
TTCTAATTCAAAGAATTTTTGTTTTTTCCCATAATCTTCATCGGGTTCAGAAACATTGTCGCCTTCAACTTGCGAAATTCCACCTTTTACATATTTGTAAGGTGCAAGTTTATCAATTCCAAATTGTGGTATGTCAGGTATTTCAATTCTACTTTTAGGTTTCTTGCCGGGAATTTCGTAATGCTGATTTTTTATTCGGGAAGTAGTCCAAACATATTTTGCTCCTTCGGCTACTGCGTAACTGTATGCTTGGTCAACCGCAATATTAAATTGTTGGTCGGTTAAATCTTCTTTTTTACATTCAACTAAAATATATGTTTCTTCGTGTTTGTCGTCATTATAAACAATTAGGTCAGCCTCTTTGGTTTCAGAACCCATTTGAACAGAAACAAATTGCTTAATCCTTTTTTCCGGGTAGCCATAAATCAAAACCAATTTTAGAAATATTTCAGCTTGTACTTTCTCTTCGGGATTATTGTAATTCCTTTTTTTGTTTTGATATATATAGGTTATAAAATTTCTGCTTTCGTCAAACTTTATTAATCCTTGTTTTATTCCTTGTTCAATTATATTCATATAAATATTTATTCAAAATTATTCAAAAATCAAAGATACAGCTAATCTTTCAGGGGTGGAAAAAATAGCTCTTTTGGTTTTCAACATTATTTGAACATTTATTATCAATTTTTTAAAAACCAAATGCGCTATTTGTGTGTGGGCTTATTTCAAATTATTTTTGGCTTCATTCATTGCTCTGTCGCTCTTTTAGATTGTATGTAACAATCAAATATACTCAATTAATGAAAGTATTTGCTCTCTCGTTTCTTCCATTAGCTCTTTACTGCTTAAAGATGTTACTTTTTCAACAGGTATTGGATTTCCTAATTTTACTTTAATCTTACCCGGTTTCATTAGCCATGAACCTTTATTATTTAAACTGAAAATTCCCGAAGCACCAACAGGAATAATAGCAATTTTAGCCTCTTGAGCCAAATGGAATGGCATTTTTTTAAATTTCATTAATTGTCCGGTTTTTGTACGTCCACCTTCCGGGAAAACAATAATTGAATTTTCGTTCTTTAACTTTGATTCAGCTATACGAATACTTTTAATTGATTCTTGTACACTTTTTCTGTTTATAGAGATATTGCCCCATTTTTTGATTAATGTACCATAAATAGGCCAGTCAAAATGTTCTTTTGCCTCTAATGCATTAATAAACTGAGGCATATAAGAAACCATAAGTGGAGCATCTAAAACACTAACGTGATTTGGCATAAATACATATCTCTGGTTGTAATCAAAATCATCAGGTATTTCAACTTTTACCCTGATAAAGACGATATTAAAAATTTGCCTTAATAAAAAAGTAAATACAGGTCTGAATTTTTTTGGCGAAATAAAACTCATGGCCAAAATACTAAAAAGGGCAATCAAAAAAAATAGTAAGCCACCTATAAACCACACATAAAATGTATATATATAATAAAAAATTTTCATTTTAATAATAGTTAAATTTAAATTAGTAAGCTAGACAATCCGTTAGTAATCTGAGTATTATGGTAAATTGTTCGATTAATGACTTGTGTTTTTTTCTGCAAATTAGGGTATTCGAGTCTTTTAAACCAACGACTTGTCAAATATTAAGCAAATATATTAATTGCTGTTGGAATACAGGAAATACTAGCGGGTAATTTGCCATAAATTTCACCATCTGGTGATAATAATTTGGGCTCTTTTACTTCAAATGTAATATTTTTTGCCTGTATATAATCAACAAACTTTGAATTAATATGACTACCATCAAATATTTTGGGGAATGTTTTTAGCAAGTTCAATCTACTCAATTTATTCAAAATAATTATATCAAGCATTCCGTCATCAATTTTTGCTTTTGGAGCAATAAGGTAATTACCTCCTGTAAATCTGGAATTTGAAACAATTATAAAAATATTATTCAGATTATATTCAACACCATCAGCAATCATTTTTAATTCATAAGGGGCAAGTTTTATCGTATTATATAAAACACCCAGAGTATAGGCCATTTTATTAAAAACTTTTAACTTTGAGGCTGTTTCAACAATGTCCGAAATCATTCCAAAGCCCATCATGTTGGCAAAATAAAATATTTCTTCTCCTGATTGAACTTTAGCAATATCAAAACTTTTCGTTTTGCCTTTTGCAATTAGCTTTACATAATCTTCTAAGCCATTATCATTATCTAAAATATCTCGTGATAAAGAATTTCCTGTACCTACGGGTAAAACTCCTAATGGAGTATTCAAGCTGCCCGGATTTTGCATATAGCCATTCAGTACATCAAAAAAGCTCCCATCCCCCCCGGCAACAACCAGACCTGAATATAAACTCAAATCAGCATCTTTAGCTATTTCTACTGCATGTTTGGGATATTCGGTATAAACAAATTCTGCCTCTATTGAATTATCTACAAATAACTGCTTAATCTTTTCAAGATTTTTTAGAGATTTCCCATCACCTGCTTTAGTATTATATATGCACAATATCTTCATCCTTACATTATCAAATTAAGTATATAACTAATAAATAATTGTCCGCTAAAGTACGTTTTTTTAAGAATTCTACTAATTTTATATTTAATTGAAGTAGCGCTAATTTTTATTTTTCATGCAACCTTAGGCTTTTTCTAATCATTTATGTTGTAAACTTACATTAATGAACAAAGTAAAAATAATTCTTTTATTTATAATTTTATCGCCCTTATTTATTGTTACAGCACAGGAACCTGATTATATAACAATTAAAGGAATAGTGATAGGCGATGATTTTAAGCCGGTTTCATTTGCTGCCATAATATCAAAAGGAACAAATTTTGGCACAATAAGCTCAGATAAGGGTAATTTTACCTTACGATCAGCAAAAACCGACACTTTAAAACTTTCATCCATTGGTTATAAAACTAAATATGTTCCGGTAATTAAACTAA
>JAOZNO010000701.1 GCA_029933755.1 Bacteroidales bacterium
TACCGCCGACAAGATAAAAATCTTTTGAGAAATGAGAAACAACAGGTAATAATTCAGATTGTACTTTATTTAATATTTCAGTGTGCATATTTTTGAAAATATAAATTAAAAAAATTGCTAACCTGTGGAAAATAATTCACCCTCTGTCTATCCGGTTGTTTATAAAAAATAGCAGATACATATTTGATACCCAGTAAATTAAACAGTCTTTTGGCTCTAGTATAGATGTTCTGGGATGTTTTTAATATCTGTATTGCATATTTTAAGCAAGTAATTAGTACACTGGTAATTAGTAATTAAAATAATAACTCTACATTTTTAATTACCAATTACGAATTTCTAATTACCTGTCAATTAGCACAAAACGAATAATTATTAGTATCACAGAACATTTAAACCATAGCCAGTCTTTTCACTAATGTATGATTTCCATGTTTTTTATTCATGAACCCCGAAGGGATCACGTTAGTAATTAATACAAATGAGCATACTATCACCAACTTACATCAATTATGATGTTTATTCATAATCATTCAACCTATGCATAATATAATTGTTAAAAGACTTTGCAGGTTTTGTTAATTTGCAATATACCAACTATTCGAATTTTTTGCTATCCATAATCCAAACCTACCAAGTCATGGCATTTCCTCTCTTTTGTTTTATATAATTATTTTGGCATCTTCAATATCAATGTTTGATTTAGACAGAGAGTTGTCTGAACCGGTGATAATTTCTTTAGAAATAGTGTTTAAATCATTCATTATTTCTTCAAAATCATATTTGCTTTTCCACCTTATTAACTCTAATTTTTCCTTTGGAAAAGTAAGAATTATATCTGCACTTATGACAGGTTCAACTCCAAGCTCTTTTTCTTTGGCCTGAGAAATTATTGTTTCCCAGTTAAATTTGGTGTTTTTTGCAATTATCCAAATATCAATTATATCTTTGGGTTCGTATCGGAATAAGGCAGAAATTTTATTTGATAAAATATTGAGTAAACTGTCAATGACAGAAAAATTTTCACTTCTTAAGGTGTCTCCAAATCTTTCAGGGATATCGTTTACAAAATCAATTTTTAACAATGTATCATCTTTTTCAATAAAGCACTGACCAAAGCTCTCGGTAACAATTGTTTTGTCAGTTAAAAAAGTAATTTTCTCACTTTTGCAATATTTTTTTATACCATCTATTACATTTTTCAGGTCTTTTAAAAAATAGTTGTTTGCATTAACAAAAAAATCCAGATCATCGGAATATCTATGATTAAAAAATGCCCGGCTTAATGCCGTACCTCCGGTCAGATAAAATGGGGTAGCTAATTTGTTCATCAGCTGAAGAATCCCATCCTGAAGAGGATAAAGCTTGTCCTCGTAAAACTTTTTGTAATCTTGCATATTTTTTTTGAATAGATTTGAATCTCAATTTTTGAATTACTTTATCGGTTAAAAGTTCTTTTATTTGGTCTAGTGTGAGGATTTTTAAAATATCATACCATACCAGATTTTCTAACATTTTCCTAAAAAGATTATCAATATCGTAATGCCCAGCGAATTCCGCTTCGCCTTTCATTAGCTTATCAATTTCTTCAGGCGAAATATTGTAGTCCCACATTAGTTGCCGATATATTTTTTCTTTATATTTTTCCATGTTTTTTTCAATTCTTTTTTATCGGGACTTTGAAGATAGTTCTAATTTATTTTGCCCCATTTTTAATATAAGCCATTTGTTTTTTATACAAATTTAATTGTTTTTAGATATATTACCTAATGTTTAAGTTAATACATAAAACCAAACAACCAAAGTGGTATTTTGTGTAATCAATTACAATAAAAACTCATATTTAATGTAATGTATTACATTAAATTATTGTATTCTGTGTAGTCCGCTACAATAAATTTCAATTTGTTATAAATATCCCCTAATTGTAAATCAGGGCAATCGGGTTTAAACTTTTTGGTTTTAATAATCATAAAATTTCTTTAAAAATACCCGTGGCACGGTTAAATTATCTAAAAAAGTCATATTTTATTGATACTGTTTACAGATTTTCAACTCATCCGTGCCACGGATTGGAACAATATGATTTGCATTTTCTTAAACCCGATCGCCCTGAATTGTAAATGTGTTATTTGATTTACTATATTATTATTTTATAAACCGTATTCATATCATCAGCTACATTTTTAAATGTACGTGGGGTTTCTATATTTTTTGACAGTTTATTTAACAAATCAGGCTCATCAATTATTTTTTGTAATTGTTCTTTTAATGAGTTTGCATCTCCATTTTTAAAAAGTAAACCATTAAGGTTATGCTCAACCATATCTTGTATGGCAACATGATTTGAACCTAAAATAGGAATATGTTTTGCAAAAGCTTCAAGTATGACTAAAGGCGCAGCCTCATATTTTGATGGCAAAATCAGCATATCTGCTTCTTCTATTTTTTTGGCAACATCGGGTTGAGAAAGATTTTCAAACCACTGATTAAAACCAAGGGTTTCGTATTTTAATTTCATTTCCTTATAATACTCCATTTCATCAGCAAAGGGTAATGTTACCACAATAAGCTTAAACATCTTAGTTGAAAAGTTTTTTAAAGCATCCATTAATAAATAAAATCCTTTGTCCGGATGCATTCTACCTACAAAAATGATATTAATAGGTTTTTCTGGTTCTTTATCTTGCAAAAAGTCGTTATTTATAAAATGACTACTAATACCCTGTTGTACTAAAGCTATGTTCTCAAAATCATTAAGTTTAAATACATGTTTTAGCCAAGGGGCAATCGCAATATTTATATCTGTGTACTGTTTTAAAGTTTCAAGCTGTGAAATTTTATTTTTAACAATATGAAATGCCGGGAATTTATTTTTTAAAGGACTATTTAAAACCATATTATTTATTCCCCAGGCAATTGTATCATTTAAAATTGAGCTAAGTCTTCTATTTTTATCAA
>JAOZNO010000702.1 GCA_029933755.1 Bacteroidales bacterium
CAGAGCAGAATTTATTAAGTTAGTGGAAATTGCTCAATTACTGGGGAAGTAAAACTTAAGTTGATACTTTAACCATATAAGGCATATAAGTTCATATAAAAAAATAGATTAAAACTTATATTTCCTTATAATCCTTATATGGTTTAGTTCTTTTTAGAATCCGTAGATTTCCATTAGCTTTGCACCCAATTGTGCTCCTCTTAAATTAACACCAACTACTTTTCCTTGTGGGTCAAGTAAATAACTTGCAGGAATTGACTGAATACCATATGCTCTTGCATGTATTGATTGCCAAAATCCTAAATCACTTACATGATTCCATTGCCCTAATTTATCTTTTTCAATAGCACCAGTCCAAATATCTTTCTCTTTATCAAGCGAAACCTGAAAAATTTCAAAACCTTTTTTGTGATATTTATTATAGTTAGCTACTAAATTAGGACTTTCTGCACGGCAAGGTCTACACCATCCGGCCCAAAAATCAAGTAGTACATAATTCCCTTTTAGCGAGCTTAGTGATAATTGTTTTCCTTCCGGATTTTTTTCAGTAATATTTGGCACTTCAGCACCAACTCCATAAGCTGTTGCAGGTTGTTGCTGTTGCTGCTGTTGCGGAGGATTTTTAATTTGCTCCATATACCTATGCAATCCCTGAACATCTTTAGAGTTTGGATACTTTTCGAATAAAGCTTTATCAACCTTTTCAAAATAGGCTAAATCTTCCTGTATATTAAAAATAGGAACCCTTTGTGCAATTTGTTGTGATAAAGCAATCATACTAATTAAAGATGATGTATTTTTATCTACAAATTCCTTTGAGAATTCTTTTTGAGCATCAAATATTTTCACAAATGCTGCATCCATCTCAGCTTTTTTAAGCGAATCAACCTCACCCGCAGCTTCCATTTCCTGATACATTTTCCCTAAGGAGTCTACTTTACTAAGTGAATTCTTCAAATATTCATCGAGTTCCATCATTTGCTCCATATTTTCAGAGCCCTCTACTTTGTAAGTGTTTGCGAGATCTTCAAAATCTCCACTTATTTTAAGTACATCAGCTGAATCAATAACTAATGTTATTCCCTGATTAGGTGAAGTTCTTAACATGTAAAATCTCGGGTAAGAAGTATTCCCTTTTAATTTAAACTCACCTTTATCACTTACTTCTATTGAATCAACAGTTACAGGACGACCTGTTTCATCAAATTCACTTAAAAATACAGTTTTACCATTTGCATTTTCAAGATTCCCTTTTACCAAAAATTCATTACTTCCTGTACCACACGAGTACAAAGCGATGAATAATACGCTTATTAAAGCTAATTTTTTCATTTTTATTTCTTTTAATTATTTACAATTAATTTACCCCTCTTATTTGAGTGTAAACCTTATTAATTTATAAAACAGTTTAAAGATTTCATCTGTTTCAATATCGATTTTTATAGATTTCTATAAAAATCTGCGCAAAGATATAAATTCTAATGATATACAAAATCAATAATGATTTTTTACATTTGCATATTTAAAAAAGTTAAATGGTTAAATGGTTATATTGTTTTTTAATCCACTAGTAAATGTTAATATTTTATGGCTATGATATAACATTTTGTGGTTTTTATTAATTTATCAGTCTAATTATCAGCATTGACGAGGAGTGATGGATAAATGGAATAATGGAAAGCCAAAGCGTGCTTCCCAATCTTCCTATATTCCAGCCTTCCATTAGCTACAGCTGAAAGTAAAAGCTTAATTATCACCTACAATATTGTATATTACAGCCTATTTTATCTAAAAATCAAAGAATAACACAACACTAAAGTAATTATAGAGAAATTTGAAAATACATAAAAACATAAGGAACTTTTCAGCCAAAAACCCGGCGATAACTGTAGGCACTTTTGATGGAGTACATCTAGGTCATATACAGATATTTAATAAACTGAAAAAAAAAGCCAGATCTATTAACGGCGAATCCGTTGTAGTTACATTTTGGCCACACCCCAAAATGGTACTAGGAAGTAAGGATCATAAAATAAAAATGATTAATACTATTGACGAAAAAATAAAACTAATTGAAGAACAGGAAATTGATCATTTAATAATTTTAAAGTTTACAAAAACTTTTGCAAAACTAAGTTCATGTGAATTTATTGAGCAATATCTTTACAGCAAACTAAATATTAAGGCATTAATTGTTGGTTACGATCATCATTTTGGTAAAGACAGGGAAGGGAATTTTGAAGTATTAAGCAAATGTGCAAAAAAATACAATTTTGCTATTGAAAAAGTTGAAGCCTTTTCATTAGATAATGAAAATATTAGTTCAACTTTAATCAGAGGCACAATTAGAAAAGGAGAAATTGAGACAACAAATGCATATTTATCAAAAAATTATTTTATTTCAGGAGAAATTATAGGAGGCGAAAAAATTGGACGCAACATTGGCTTCCCTACTGCAAATATTTACATATCTGAATCATATAAAATTATCCCCATAAGAGGTGTTTATGCTGTTGAAACAGAAATACATGGTAAACGCTACGCAGGAATGTTAAATATTGGGTACAAGCCAACAGTTAATAATAACAAAAGCAATTGCAGTATTGAGGTTCATATCTTAAACTTTAAAGCAGACATTTATAATGAACGAATAAGGGTATATTTTCATAAAAGAATCAGAAGTGAAATAAAGTTCCGTAGTCTTGAAAAACTAAAACAGCAATTAATTAAAGATAAAGCAATAATAAGCCAGTATTTTAAAATGAAATAAAATATAAGACCCTAAGCTGAAAATTTTGACAGGATTTACATGATTCACATGTAATTAAATTCAAATTCTGAGCTTTTGCAGAAATGTGTTAAAATTTAATTTTTGTAGGCTAATATTATGGAAAGAAGTACAATTCCATTAAATTATTCATCATTTTTTACTTAACCTGAGTAATTC
>JAOZNO010000703.1 GCA_029933755.1 Bacteroidales bacterium
TATTGAGATTTGAAGTTTGAATTACGAAGTAACCTGGTAGGTTTTAGTTTTAAAAAGTGATGCTTTTGCTATTTAAACGATATTGTTTTTTATCCAACCTGCAAGGTTTTATTGAAAAAGCTTATTGTAGAATAAACAAAACCTTGCAGGTTCCAATTGCAAAGTGCTTACACATATTATTAAGTGTGTATTTTAATGGGCAGTAAACCTGCCAGGTTATCCTATGTGCTAATGACTAATAAACAAATTACTAATATCATGATAGAAATTATACCGGCAATAGATTTAATTGATGGAAAGTGTGTACGCTTATCACAAGGAGATTATTCACAAAAAACCATTTATAACGACAATCCTGTTGAAGTGGCAAAGCAGTTTCAGGATGCAGGCATTCGCCGTTTACATTTAGTTGATTTAGATGGAGCAAAATCCGGTAAAATCAAAAATATAAGCGTTTTAGAAAAAATTGCCTCACAAACATCATTAATCATTGATTTTGGTGGCGGTGTAAAAACAGCTTCTGATTTTAAATCAGTTTTAAATGCAGGAGCTAAATTTGTGGCTGTGGGAAGTGTAGCGGTTAAACAGCCAAGAATTTTTAAAGAATGGCTAAATGATTTTGGTGCTGACAAAATATTTTTGGGTACTGATGTAAATGATAATAAACTGGCCGTTTCTGCATGGCAAGAAAGTACGGATGTTGATATTTTTGAGTTTCTTGAAGAAAAAACCCGACAAGGTATAAATAAGGTGTTTAGTACAGATATTTCAAAAGATGGTATGCTAATAGGTCCGGCGGTTGAGCTATATCAAAAGCTTCATGATAAATTCCCAAAAATTGAGCTAGTTGCCTCAGGAGGGGTCAGCTGTGTTGATGATATTTACGAAGTTGAAAAAGCAGGATGTGCCGGGGTTATTATTGGAAAGGCAATATATGAGGGGAGGATTACTTTGCAGGATTTAAATATCTTTTTGAGATAAACTGAGAGGGTTTATCATTAAAATTGCAGGTCATAGGTCATTGGTTGTCATTAAATCGAGTTCGTCTATAAAGTCATCGGATGAATATGTTCGTTAAGATTATAGAAATTAGAATTTTTGTAATCAGTTAATTAAGAATTCATCCGATGACTATTTGACTAAAAAGTAGACATTATGGACAAACTCTAAATAGTTATTGATTTAATACAAAGCAAAATAATTATTTAATGACCAATGACTATTAATGACACACGAAGTGCAATAACTAATGACCAGCTAATTAATCAACTATAGATAATTATTACGAAAACAATGTATTAGATTAGAAGATATGCTAACAAAACGAATAATCCCATGTCTGGATATTAAAGATGGCAGAACCGTTAAAGGAGTCAATTTTGTTGATTTGCGAGATGCTGGCGATCCTGTTGAGTTGGGTGCTGCCTACGCAAAACAAGGTGCTGATGAATTGGTGTTTCTTGATATTACAGCAACAGTTGAACGAAGGAGAACTTTAAGTGAATTGGTTAAGAAAATAGCACTTCACTTGAATATCCCATTTACTGTGGGTGGAGGAATTAAATCAATTAATGACGTTTCTGTTTTATTAAATAATGGTGCTGATAAAATATCAATAAATACGGCTGCGGTTAAAAGACCGGAGCTAATTGATGAACTTGCGCAAAATTTTGGTAGTCAGTGTGTGGTTTTAGCAGTTGATACCCGTTTTGATGGTTCGGATTGGTTTGTGTACCTAAATGGCGGACGAACACCAACCGAAATAAAATCTTACGACTGGATTTTAGAAGTGCAGGAACGTGGTGCCGGCGAAATCTTGTTAACATCAATGAATCACGATGGCACAAAAAATGGTTTTGCAGTTGATTTAACCAAACGAATTTCTGAAGCCGTAAATATTCCGGTTATTGCATCGGGTGGAGCAGGAAAAAAAGAACATTTTACAGAAATTTTCACAAAAGGTAAAGCCGATGCTGCTTTGGCTGCAAGTATTTTCCATTTTGGCGAAATCCCTATACCTGAATTAAAACAATATTTAAAAAAACAAAGTATACCAATTAGATTGTAAAATAAATATAAACCATGAGGACACAAAGACGTAAAGTAGATGTTTAAAACTAGCAAACTTTGCGACTTTCCGGCTTAGCAGTTAGTCTTCTTCCAATAAATATAAAAGTAAACAGATGAAATAAGCACAATTAAAATAGTTATTAATACACACGACAATGATTGTAATATACTTGGCGATTATACGCTTTGTGTCTTTGCGTCTTTGCGAGAAAAATTATTTACAGATGAAAATAGACTTCGAAAAACAAAACGGACTAATTCCTGCAATTATTCAGGACAATAAAACTCAAAAAGTACTGATGTTGGGTTATATGAATGAAGAATCCTATAAGAAAACGGTCAAAACTGGTAAAGTGTGCTTTTATAGTCGTTCACGTAAAACCTTATGGACAAAAGGAGAAACATCAGGTAATTATCTATATGTTAAAGGTGTAAAAGTGGATTGTGATAATGATACACTCCTCATAAAAGCAAGTCCCGTTGGTCCTGTTTGTCATACCGGTTCTGATACTTGCTGGGACGAAAAAAATAGTGGAAATATTCAGTTTTTGCAAGAGTTAGAACAAGTTATAGAAGACCGGAAAACGTCAACAGCAGAAAAATCATATACCAAAAGCCTGTTTGACAAAGGCATAAATAAAATTGCACAAAAAGTAGGTGAAGAAGCCGTAGAACTAGTTATTGAAGCCAAAGATAATAACGATGAACTTTTTGTAAACGAAGCTGCCGATTTAATGTTCCATTACCTTATTCTTTTAAATAAAAAAGGTTTTGAATTAGCTGATATCGTAAAGGTCTTGGAAGACAGACATAAATAGTTGTTAATGGCTTTAGTTTAGATATTCTGGGATATTTTTAATATCCGTATTGCTTATG
>JAOZNO010000054.1:0-7389 GCA_029933755.1 Bacteroidales bacterium
CAGTTTGAGAGCTTAAATGATAATTTAATAATTAGTGAATACGAAGGGACTTCTACGCTTGTGGAAAAATGGTCAACGGTATTAAATCTGAAGGGTAATCTAGTAAATATTCTAAAAATGAATCAGTCACTTTTTGTATTTACAAATTTTACAAAATTTGCACAGGGTAGCAAAATTATTTCAAGTAAAGCAGGTGTTCAAAATAGTGAAACTAATTCATTACTTTTTGTGCTTAACAATCTGGGAAAAGTTGAAAAAACAGTTCCTTATTTTTCCGAATCTGCTTTTTTCCTGGCTGATGCGTTAAAAATAAACAGCAATACGATAAACCTTATAGGGTTTAGACAACCATTGATGAGTACGCAATCAGCCTCACGAGAGGAGTTTACTAAATTGCTGTATTTGTCAGTTAATACAACTGGTGAGATTTATTATGATAACCGAAAAAACTAAAATAATATTAATACTGGATGTTTATATTCTGTGAATAAATGAAGAACATTTTTATCATATTAATAATTCTTGTGATATTTCCTTTGTTGGGAACTGGTCAGGTTAAGAATAAAGGAATACCCTATATTATTAATTACTCACGTGATGATTATAAGGCTTCTACCCAGAATTGGGCTGTGGTTCAAGACAAACGTGGAGTAATGTATTTTGGTAATACTCGTGGTGTATTGGAATTTGATGGCCAAAATTGGAAACTAATTCCTTTAACAAACAGTTTATTAGCAAGGTCATTGGCTATTGATGGTAAGGGACGAATTTTTGTAGGTGGGAGAAAAGAATTTGGTTATCTAAAGCCGGATAGTATTGGACAACTGTCGTACATTTCTCTTGTTGATAAAATGATCAACGAAAAGGATCGTAATTTTAGGCAGGATATTAGTCAAATTCTATTAGCCAATAAGACTATTTACTTTATCAGTCGTGGAAGTGTGTTCAAATTTGCTGATGGTAAGGTTAAAGTGATTGAAAATAAAAGACTTCAGCAGGCCTATGAGATAAATGACAGGATATTTGTAAAAGAACAAAATAAAGGAATTACAGAACTGGTAAATGATGAATTTAAGTTAGTTCCTAATGGAGAACAGTTGAAAAATGCTAGTATTCGTGCAGTTTTACCTTATAAAGGGAAACATTTATTTATAACCTTAAGTGATGGCTTATTTCTATTTGATAATTATAAGTTTGAAAAACTTGAGACCCCCATTGATGGATTTTTAAAAGGGAAAAAAATAATTACAGCTATTCAATTAAAAAATGGTGAATATGCATTTGGTATGTTTACATCAGGTTTGCTACTTACAAATAAAGAACTAAAACCAATACAGCATATTAATTCTAATACCGGGCTGCAAAATAATCAGGTTAATAGTATATTTCAGGATAATAGAAATAATATATGGTTGGGTTTAGCTAATGGGATTTCTGAAGTTTTATCAAGTTTGCCCATAAGTAAGTTTGATGAAAAATATGGATTATCCGGTACTGTAAATTCTTCAAAATTGTATAATGGACAACTTTATATAGGAACATCCAGAGGTGTATTCTCAAAAGAATGGTCAGATTTCGAAAATCATTTTGATAAAACAAATCAGTTTAAAATGGTTGGTGATCCTGTTCAGGTATTTAGTATTGATACAGGGAATAGCAAAATACTTATTGCACACGGATTAGGTATCAGTACAGCTGATGTTAAAAAATATAATTATTTAAAGTTAGATAAAACAATTGTGTACCGTTTTTTAATGCTGAATGAGAAAAAGGATTTGGCAATTGCAGGTACTAAAAAAGGATTGTTACTGCTTGAATTTAAACAAAAAAAGAAAAGTCTTAGAAAAAGAAAAATAAAAAAAGACAAGTTAAAAGGTGAATGGTTTTTTAAAAAATATATAAAAGGATTTAATGAAAGCTGTCGTCATATTCAGATTGATGACAATAATGATATTTGGTATTCAAATAAAGAAAAGGGTATTGCACGATTATCATTAAATGAACATCTTGATAGTGTTTCGGTAAAATGGTATTCTGATAAAAAAGAAATCCCTGTAAAGTCTGGAAATCATATTTTTAAAGTCAGTAATAAAATAATTGCTGAAACAGAAGATGGGTTATATTTTTATAAGCCTGATTTGGATGTTTTTAGAAAAGATACAATCTTTAATGAAATACTTGGAACTGATATTCAAATTGATTTATTTATTGAAGATTCTGATGGTAATATATGGTTTAAACAAAGACGAAAGGAGAAAAAAACAAATGCGTCTATTTATGAAATGGGAGAACTAATCAGGCAGGATGATGGGAGTTATTATCTTAATAAAACTTCATTTTATAAGCTGAGGAATAATGTTTATTCTATTTCTCCTGTAAGTAGTAATGATATTATTGTTGGCGGAGAGAAAGGTTTTGTGCATTATGATACCAGGATTGAAAAGGATCATTATAGACCTTATTTTGCGCTGTTACGAGAAATCCGATTTGTTTCTAATGATTCAATCATATTTGCTGGAACAAATATTGATTCATTAGGTACGTCATCTTTATTTCAGCAAGATAGTCAACTTAAGTTGGTTCCATTTGAGCTTAATGATATTCGTTTTTCATTTTCAGCACCTTTTTATGATGAACCGGAGAAAATGAAATTTAAATTTTTCCTTGAAGGTAATGATAATAGTTGGTCTGATTGGAAGAAAGAAAATTATAAAGAATATTCAAACTTGCTGGAAGGTGATTATATATTCCATGTAATAGCCAAAAATATATATGAAGTTGAAAGTGTTGAAGCAACCTATAAATTTACTATTTCACCACCTTGGTTCAGAACGATTTGGGCCTATGTGCTTTATTTTATTTCTGCTGTATTATTAATTTGGGGAATTGTAAGACTTAGTGTCAGACGTTTGCGTAAGCAGAAGGAATACCTTGAAATGGTCGTAAAAGAAAGAACTGCTGAAATAAATCAGGCAAAAGAAGAAATTGAGGCAACAAATGAAATGTTGCAGGAATCAAATGTGCAGATTAATGCAAAAAATAAGAGTATTACGGCAAGCATAACTTACGCAAAGCGTATTCAAGAAGCTATGTTACCCTTGAAGGAACGAATAAATCAATCACTTGAAAATTCATTTATTTTATTTAAACCCAGGGATATTGTTAGTGGTGATTTTTACTGGTTTGCCGAAAAAAATAGTAAAACAATTATTGCTGCAGTTGATTGTACAGGACATGGTGTGCCCGGTGCTTTTATGAGTATGATAGGTAGCGAAATATTAACAACAATTGTTAGTAAAGGCATTACCCAACCTTCAAAAATTTTAGATTTAAAAAATGATTATGTACATAAAGCATTAAAACAAGATCAGACTGATAATCAGGATGGTATGGATATGACGCTTTGTACGATTGATGAAGAGAAAAAAATTGTTGAATTTGCAGGAGCTAAAAACCCACTTATTTATATTCAGAATGGTGAATTATTCCAGATAAAAGGTGATAAACAATCCATAGGAGGAAGAAAAACAACACGAGACAAACCATTTGTAAACCATCAAATTTCGTATGCAGAACATGATACCTATTTTTATATTTTTTCCGATGGCTTTCAGGATCAATTTGGTGGTACTAGTGGTAGAAAATTTATGATAAAAAGGATGAAAGACTTGTTTCTGACGCACCATACTAAAAGTATGCGGGAACAAGAGAAAATACTTAATTATACAATAGAAAGCTGGATGAAAGATGTGCAGCAAACTGATGATATTATTGTAATAGGATTTGTTTTAAAACCATAAGATTTGTTCTAAAATAAGATAATTATTAAAAAAGCAGTAGATTGTTTTTTCCAAGTTAAAGAAATAATTAATAGTAAACTTATTGAATTTTTTTTTGCTTTTTAAATTTATCTTGTATATTTGCTCCCTCAAAGAAGAAAAAATGATAAAAAATAATACATATATGTTTTGGTGGCGTTTTTATGAATACATAATTCGTGAAACGCTATAGGCATATCTGATTTTTAATAAAAAACGGCTTATCGTACTCACGGTAAGCCGTTTTTATTTTTAGTAATTTGTAATTGGAAATTAGTCATTGGATAGTAGAAATTTGGAAAGAAAGTATATCAGGACAAATAAGAAATAATAAGGAACGTTTAATAAAAAATATTGCAACACAATAATATGAAAAAATACAAGTTCAAAACAAAACATAAAAAGCTGCTGGCAGATATTTTAACTCCGGTTAGTCTTTATTTAAAAATTAGGGATCAGTTTCCTAATTCAATATTATTGGAAAGTTCTGATTTTCATAGTATTGAAAATAGTCATTCCTATATTTGTTTTAAGCCTTTGGCGAACTTTCAAATTCAAAATAATTATATTATAGAAAGCAATCCGGATGGAACAAAATTGGAATATTCATTAGAAAATGCTTCTGTAGTGGAAAAAATGAACGATTTTATTTCAGGATTTGAAGTGGAAAAAGTGAATCGTATTGCAAATGGTTTTTTTGGTTATACAGCCTATAATTCAGTACAGTATTTTGATACTTTAAATTTGAATACAAAACTGCCTGCAGAGAGAGAAATTCCAGATATGTTTTATTCTTTTTACAAGTATATTGTAAGTTTTAATCATTATAAAAATGAATTAACTATTCTTGAAAACTTGTCTGATAACGAGGATAGTACAATCGATGAAATTGTTCATCTAATTCAAAACCGAAAATTTGCCAGTTACTATTTTAAAACTGAAGGACTGGAGAATACTGATGTTGAGAAAGCAAAATTCCTTGAAATGGTGGCAAAAGGAAAAGAACATTGTCGAAAAGGAGATGTTTTTCAAATCGTATTGTCTCGAAATTTTAACCAAAAGTTTCAAGGTGACGATTTTAATGTGTATCGTGCATTACGAAATATTAATCCTTCACCTTATTTATTCTATTTTGATTTTGGTACTTTTAAACTAATGGGGTCATCTCCTGAAGCTCAGATAGTTGTAGGTGGTGGAAAAGCAAGTATTAACCCTATTGCGGGAACTTTTAAACGTACCGGAAATGATACCGCAGACAAAGAACTAGCAGAAAAGCTGGCACTTGATCCTAAAGAAAATGCCGAACATGTAATGCTGGTTGATTTGGCAAGGAACGATTTAAGCCGTAGTGCTACGAATGTAGAGCTGGAAACTTATAAAGAGGTGCAATTTTTTAGTCATGTAATTCATTTGGTGTCGAAAGTTAGTGGAAAAATTCATGATAAATTAAATCATTTGAAAGTTTTTGCTGATACTTTTCCGGCAGGAACATTATCGGGTGCGCCAAAATACCGTGCAATGGAACTGATTGATAAAATAGAGGGACAGAGTCGGGGGTTTTATGGAGGCGCTATTGGTTTTATTGGCTTAAATGGTGATATAAATAAAGCAATTTTAATCCGGTCATTTTTAAGTAAAAATAATACTTTGCACTATCAGGCAGGTGCGGGTGTTGTTGATAAATCAGTACCCGAAAATGAATTAAAAGAAGTAGATAATAAAATTGGAGCTTTACGTGCAGCCATTAAGTTAGCAGAAACAATATAGAATTGAATAATGATTATTGGCTATTGATTAATCAAGAAATTTTAAAATTTGTAAATGAGGTAATGAGTAGATACAACAAGGGATTACTTCACTTTGTTCGTAATGACGAAAAAGAATAACAATTAAGCAGTTTAACAATAAAATAAGCGTGTTAAATAACTATTAACATACACGATCATGATTAATATAAAAATTCGTGCATTCGTGGCAATTTAAAACAGATGAAAATATTAGTATTTGATAATTACGACTCGTTTACCTATAATTTGGTTCACTATATTGAAAATATTCTAAATCAGAAGGTTGATGTATTTAGGAATGATGAAATTACATTGGATGAAGTTGAAAAGTATGATAAAATTATTCTTTCTCCGGGGCCTGGTGTGCCGGATGATGCCGGTTTGCTTAAAGCTTTGATTAAAAGGTATGCACCAACAAAAAGCATTTTTGGCGTTTGTTTAGGAATGCAAGCTATGACTGAGGTTTATGGTGGTGAAATCCGTAATTTGGATACCGTTTATCATGGAATTGCCACACCCGTTGTACAAATTGGTAATGATAAGATTATATATAAAGATATTCCTAAGGAATTTGAAGCAGGTCGCTATCATTCCTGGATTGTGGATAGCAAAACCTTACCTGATTGTTTTAAAGTTTCCGCTTTTGATAGTGATAGTCAAATAATGTCTATGTTTCATACTGAATATGATTTACGGGGCGTACAATTTCATCCGGAATCAGTTCTAACTCCTTTGGGTGAACAAATGATAAAGAATTGGCTTCTTCCTTAGTAACTAGCAATTATTTTATAAATGAAAATAGAAGAATTCAACAACCCATTAATATAAAAGATGAAGGAAATATTAAACGAACTATTTGAACATAAGGCATTAAGCTACAATAGGGCAAAAGAAATATTAATAAATATTGCACAGGGCAAATATAATGAGAGTCAGATTGCAGCATTTTTAACCGTTTACTTAATGCGTAGTATTACGATTGACGAACTGGCTGGTTTTAGAGATGCTTTGCTCGATTTGTGCATAAAAGTAGATTTGTCAGATTTTAATACCATTGATTTATGTGGTACGGGTGGCGATGGAAAGGATACCTTTAATATTTCAACTCTGACCTCATTCGTGGTTGCAGGTGCCGGCTATAAAGTGTCTAAGCATGGTAATTATGGTGTGTCTTCCGGTGTTGGCTCTTCAAATATTTTAGAGTATTTAGGTTATAAATTTACTAATGATCAGTCAAAAATTAAGAAATCTATTGATAAATCAGGAATTTGCTTTCTGCATGCACCTTTATTTCATCCGGCAATGAAAAATGTAGGGCCTGTACGTAGGGATTTAAAAGCAAAAACCTTTTTTAATATTTTAGGGCCAATGGTAAATCCGAGTTTTCCTGAAAATCAAATGGTTGGTGTTTATAGTTTAGAAGTAGCGCGTTTATATGCTTACTTGTATCAAAAAACAGATAAAAACTTTGCAATTATTCATAATCTGGATATTTATGATGAGGTTTCTTTAACTGATAATTTTAAACGAATTACACAGAAGTCTGATGAAATTTTATCGCCGGAATATTTTGGTTATCAAAAAATTAAACCTGAGCAAATTGCAAGTGGAGGAACAATCGAAAATGCCGCAAAAATATTTATTAATGTACTTGACGGAAAAGCTACTCAAGAACAAACAAATGTAGTTTTGGCAAATGCTGCTTTGGCCATTCAGCTAATGAACAAAAAATCGATTGAAGAAAGCCTTGAAGAAGCAAAAGAATCAATAGATAGTGGAAAAGC
>JAOZNO010000054.1:7489-11280 GCA_029933755.1 Bacteroidales bacterium
ATTTTAGATAAAATAGTAGAACATAAACATAAGGAAATAGCGAAACGAAAAATCCAATACCCAATTGAATTATTGGAGCAAAGTATTTATTTTGATTCGGAAACCTTTTCTTTAAAAGAATATATTATCCGAGAGGACAAATCGGGTATTATTGCAGAATTTAAACGAAAATCACCATCCAAAGGCTTAATAAATGAACTTGCAGATGTAGAACAAGTTACTACCGGTTATGTACAGGCAGGAGTTTCTGCATTATCTGTATTAACGGATAGTAAGTTTTTTGGTGGAAGTTATAACGATTTGGCAGAGGCACGAAAACATAATAATTGTCCTATTTTACGAAAGGATTTTATTATTGATGAATATCAGATTATTGGTGCAAAGTCAATAGGTGCGGATGCTATTTTGTTAATAGCAGCAATATTGGATAAAGCGCAGGTAAAACGTTTGTCTGAATTTGCTCATAGCCTACAATTGGAAGTCTTATTAGAGGTTCATAATAAGAAAGAGTTGAATGTTTTAAATAAAAACATTGATTTAGTGGGAGTTAATAATCGAAATCTTAAGGATTTTTCGGTAGATATTAATACGTCTATTCAGCTATCAGGTTTAATATCTGATGAATTTGTAAAAGTATCAGAAAGTGGAATTAGTAAACCTGAATCAATTCTTAAATTAAGAAAACATGGATATCAGGGCTTTTTAATTGGTGAAAATTTTATGAAAACAAAAACACCGGGAATTGCTTGTAAAAATTTCATTAAAAAACTGACATCTCTGTCTAAAAAACAGTAATAGATAACAGTCCACTAATTTTCTGTAGATTATAATTCTAAAATCTAAATTCTAGCTCTAAATATGTATAAACTTAAGGTTTGCGGAATGAAAAATCCGGATAATATTCAGCAGCTGGTAAAATTAAACCCCGATTTTATCGGCTTTATTTTCTATAAAAAGTCAAAACGATATATAGGTGATAGTTTGGGTATTAGTAGTTTAGATATTCCGGAATCAATAAAAAAAGTAGCTGTATTTGTAAATTCCTCAATTAATGAAGTGAAAACAATTATGATTAAGCATCAGCTTGATTTTGCACAGCTACATGGTGATGAAAGTCCTGAGTTTTGTTTGGAATTAAAAAAAGCAGGGATAAAAATTACCAAAGCATTTCTGATTGATGAAGATTTTGATTTTTCAGTACTAAAACAGTATGATTCTGCTTGTGATTATTTTTTATTCGATACAAAGACAAATTTATATGGTGGAAGTGGTAAAAAGTTCAATTGGAGGATTTTGGAAAAATATGATAATCAGAAACCTTTTTTTTTAAGTGGTGGAATTGATTTAGAGGATGTTGATGAGATCAAGAAGATATATAATTTGAATATCTATGCAATTGATATAAACAGCAAGTTTGAAGTAAAATCAGGGATGAAAGATATTGATAAGATTGAAAAATTTATAAAAGATTTGAGGATGTGACATTTCGACTCCGCTCAGTGTTCAATGAGAAGATGATACAATGCGACAATGATTTAATACTATAATATTGTTTTTACTAAACAACTATTGTATGACAAGCTGATAACAATTAATGACTTAATGACTAGTAATAAATTAAAAATGAACAACTACAAAGTAAACGAGCAAGGGTTTTACGGTGAGTACGGTGGTGCTTTTGTACCCGAAATGCTTTATCCTAATGTTGAAGAATTGAAGAATAAATATCTTCAAATTATTGGAACTGATGATTTTAAACAACAGTTTAATGAGTTATTGAAAAATTACGTTGGGCGACCAAACCCCTTGTATTTTGCTAAGCGATTATCAGAAAAATATCAAACAAATATTTATTTAAAAAGAGAAGATTTAAACCATACAGGCTCGCATAAAGTAAATAATGCAATAGGGCAGATATTACTGGCAAAGCATTTGGGTAAAAAGCGAATAATTGCCGAAACCGGTGCTGGCCAACATGGTGTGGCAACAGCAACTGTTTGTGCCTTAATGAATTTACAATGTGTAGTTTACATGGGAGAAGTGGACATTGAACGTCAGGCACCTAATGTTTCACGAATGAAAATGCTGGGTGCAGAAGTAAGAGCAGCCAAAAGTGGAAGTCGTACGCTAAAAGATGCTACCAATGAGGCTATAAGAGATTGGATAAACAATCCGGAAGATACGTATTACCTTATAGGTTCAGTTGTAGGGCCACATCCTTATCCTGATATGGTTGCTCGTTTTCAGTCGGTAATTAGTGAAGAAATAAGGATACAACTAAAAGAGCAAACCGGCAATGAAAAACCTGATTATGTAATTGCTTGTGTTGGAGGAGGTAGTAATGCCATGGGGGCTTTTTATCATTTTTTAGATGACTTATCAGTAAAACTAATTGCCACAGAAGCTGCCGGTATGGGAATTGATACTGATGAAACTGCTGCATCGTTGAAAGTGGGGAGTCCGGGAATTATACATGGCAGCAGAACCTATTTAATGCAAACGGATGATGGACAAATTATTGAACCTTACTCAATTTCAGCAGGTTTGGATTATCCGGGAATTGGCCCAATACATGCTCACTTAAATGACACCAAAAGGGTTGACTATATGAGCGTTACTGACAAGGAGGCTTTAGATGCAGGTTTTATGCTTACTAAAGTTGAAGGAATTATTCCGGCTTTGGAATCAGCACACGCTATTGCCGTTTTGGAAAAGAAAAAATTCAAAAAAGATGATATTGTAGTGATAAATCTTTCGGGTAGAGGAGATAAAGACCTTGCTACTTATATTGACAAATTATAAATATCTAAACCATATAAGGATTATAAGGAAATATAAGTTTTTTTATAGCTAATCTTATATGATCTTCTATGCCTTATATGGTTAAAAAATACAAGAAGAATGAACAAAATTAATCAATTATTAGAAAATAAAAAACAGGATATTTTATCGGTATATTTTACTGCTGGTTATCCTAATTTGAACGATACGGAAAAAATAATTATTGAGCTAGAGAGTGCTGGTGTTGATTTAATCGAAATTGGTATTCCATTTTCTGACCCACTGGCTGATGGGCCTGTAATTCAAAAAAGTAGTGAAAAGGCATTAAATAATGGAATTTCTTTAGAGCTTATTTTTGAACAATTAAAAAATATCCGGCAAAAGGTAAATATTCCTTTAATCTTTATGGGTTATTTAAATCCAATTATGCAATATGGAATAGAAAACTTTTGCAAAAAAGCTGCTGAAATTGGTATTGATGGGACAATTATACCTGATTTGCCCCTTGATATTTACCAAAAAGAATATCGGGCAATTTTTGAACAATACAATCTGTCAAATATTTTACTTATTACACCTCAAACAGCGCTTGAAAGATTAAAAATAATTGATGAAGCTACTGATAGCTTTATTTATATGGTTTCTTCTGCTTCAACAACAGGGACAAAAGGTTTAGATACAAATATTTTAAGTAAGTTTTCTGATAAAATTACGAAAGCCAATTTGAAAAGTCCTAAAATTATTGGTTTTGGAATTTCTGATAAGCAAAGTTTTGAAAATGCATGTAGATATGCAAATGGAGCAATTATCGGAACAGCATTTATTAAGGCAATTTCAGAAGGAAGTGATTTGGGAGAAAATATTCATAGATTTGTAAGAAGTATTAGCCGCTAACCTGTCCGCCGTGAACTTTGGAAGGCGGGTGCACGAATAATTTTATATTTCAATATTGACAGCACTCCGATAAGTGTCGGTGTGAGTATTTCTGCAAAAATCAAACAATAATATCA
>JAOZNO010000704.1 GCA_029933755.1 Bacteroidales bacterium
TAAAACAAGCAATTTAACTACCAGTTTTATATCCTGGATATGAAAGAGCCAAATGCTATGGCTTTACCCGGTGGTTATGTTTATTTTTCACGAGGCATACTTCCCCTGGCAAATTCTGAAGCTGAGCTGGCCGGAGTGCTGGGACATGAGATTATACATGCGCACAAAAGGCATAGTATTAAGGCTATGCGAAAAGGTATTTTTCCTGCTATCTTGCAAATTCCGGGTGAAATTATTAATGTGGTTATTAGTCCACAACTTGGAAACCTGATAAATACACCAATAAAATATACAGGTGAGTTATTTAGCTCAAATTACAGTCGAAAAAATGAAAAGGAAGCAGATAAGTTTGGAGTAGCTCTTTCTGCCAAATCGGGATACGAACCCCTTGCATTGGTTAAGATGTTAAATAAACTAGAAAAAATAGCAAAATTAAGTTCTGATGAGGAAGCAAAGTTTAGCTTTTTTGACTCGCACCCTATGACTGCTAAACGGGAATCGGATATACAGAAACGTGTTAAAAAATTAGAAGTGGCTGATGTTAATCCCATCATAAAGGATCAGAATGTTTTTTTAAAAAAACTCGATGGTATAAGTTTAAGTGGAAATCCTGCTCATGGAGTTTTTCAGGATTATGTTTTCTTACATCCTGATATGGGTTTTGTGATAGAATTTCCAAAAGACTGGCTAACATCCAACTCACCGGAAATGGTTGGAGCTGTTGATAGTACTAAGAGTGCACAATTGTTTATGGGTGTGAAAGCGGAACAAAAAAAACCTTCTATTTATGCAGAGGAAACAAAGAAAGAACTCCCTTTGGATGATATTGTTTTAATCAACGACAAAAAGATAAAAATTAATGGAAATGAAGGATATATTATCTCAATGGGTAGCAAAGAAGCAGAAGAAAAAATGATTATCCATATGCTTTGGCTAAATATGGGAAAATATACTTTTCAAATTCTTGCTGCGGGAGACGAGTCTTATAATGAAATACTCAAAAAATCAGTTTTAAGTATACGTCCAATCACCAAAAAAGAAAAAAAATCTGTAAAAGCGACAGTTTTACGTATTGTAGAGGCAAAAGAAAACGAAACCCTAACAAGCTTATCAGAAAGAACAAAAAATGTATTAAACTTAGAATACCTGTCAATTATTAATGAACTTGAAGTTTCTACAAAATTAAGTAAAGGTCAATTAATTAAAATAGGTAAAGAGGAGACTTATCCTGAATAATTCAGGTTATAAATAGTTTGTGATATTCTGGTATTGGCAGCTGGGAATACAAAAATTTCGTATGATGCCTTATTGGTTCAAATTTTTCTTAGCCCAACAACGGGGAGTCTGCTTGTTATAAATTTTATTCCCTGCGGTTAGGGCTAATGCCGTTCGTACAATAGATTTTTTACATAAAACTTATGTGTTGCAGATTAACGGATGCTTCAAAAACTATAAACTTGATGGTTTAATGATTGACGGCACTCCGATAAGTGTCGGTGTGAGTATTTCTGCAAAAATCAAACAATAATATCATCTCGTAATCAGATAATTAGCAGATTCACGCCGACACTAAAACACATAAATTTGAGTATTTTAGACTTTTCGGAGCAGACTCATGATTGTTTTCGAAAAAGAGTGAAAAATCACAAAAACGCCTACATTATAGACAAACACAGCTAAATAGTTACAAAAATAAATAAATTCCCTCACTTGGGGTGATATAAAGCATCTAAAAATTTGTTGTGCAACACTTCACAAAATAAGAATCTTTTTTTAACATTCTTTACTTTTGTTTTCAGACATTAAATATATAAAGTCTAATTTGGGCAGAATATTGGTCTATTAAACAGCAACTAAAAAATTAAAAACAATGTTTGAAACAAACGAATACTTTGATGGCAAGGTAAAATCTATTGCTTTTGAAAATGAAGATGGGCGTGCAACTATTGGCGTTATGGCTCCGGGAGAATATGCTTTTGGCACTAGTACCGTTGAATACATGACGGTTATTTCAGGTGAAATGTCAGTTCTGTTACCCGATAAAACAGATTGGAAAACTTATAAAGTGAATGAAACATTTAAAATTGAAAAAGATAAGAGATTTGGGGTAAAAACCACTCAAGATACTTCGTATAAATGCTTATATAAATAATTTCAGTTTTCAGTTCATAGTAAGCAGACAGCTATACCGTCTACTGTGAACTGAAAACTAACTTTTACTTATAAATATCCTCCCGGTACTTACCTACATCCTCGTCAAGCATACTTAAATAACTTTTATAACGAGAGATACTAATTCCCCCCTCTTTTACTGCGCTTATTACAGCACAGGAAGGTTCATGTGTATGTGTGCAATTATAAAAACGGCATTCGCCTTGTAATTTAAGCATTTCAGGAAAATATATGGACAGATTCTCATCTTCTAAATCTACAAGACCAAAACCCTTAATACCGGGCGTATCAATTATACTGCCGCCAAAGTAAAACTCAAACATTTCAGAAAAAGTAGTTGTATGTTTTCCTTTTTTATGATAATCAGAAATTTCACCCGTTTGTAATTGTAGATTGGAATCAATAACATTTACCAGTGTAGATTTTCCAACACCTGAATTTCCTGCAAAAACACTTACTTTATCTTTTAACAATTCTTTAAATTCATCAATACCTTGCTTTTCTTTTGCTGATACTGTTATAGATTGATAACCTACAGAGCTATAAATATCAATAAGTTTATGCATTTTCTCTAAATCCTCATCATTATAAATATCAATTTTATTAAAAACAAGGGTGGTGGGAATACTATAAGCTTCGGCAGATACCAAAAAGCGATCAATAAAAATAGGATGTGTTTCGGGCATTTTAATGGTAATAATAATAAATGCCTGATCAACATTTGCAGCAATAATATGTGCTTTGTGCGAAAGGTTAATGGATT
>JAOZNO010000705.1 GCA_029933755.1 Bacteroidales bacterium
TACAACAGAAAAAAGTATTTCCAATTCTTACTTCTAATGTTCTATTATTCAGTTGCTCTATTGTTTATATTATTTACAATATTAACTGGCAAACCCGTAGAAAGGCTCTGACCATGTTCAGAGAACGTGGATTTCTACAGAGTATTAAAAAAGCTTGGAGTTAAACCCCAAGCTTTTAATTTTTACCACAAATCTCAGTATTGATTACAACATTCGATCTCTAAGTTTTTTAATTATTTCATTTGACTTATGATTTTCAGCTTTTAGGTCTCGTTCCTTTTCAACACTTGCAGTCATATCAGTAACCAAACATATTATTTTTGAGAACTTTTCATCTTCATCATACAATGGTGAAAAAGTTTCATAAAACCATTTCTCTTGCTGGTTAAAAAAGTACTGGTTTGTTTTCCGATAGATTCTACCAGATAACAAATTAGACATAAAACTCTGAAATTCAGGATTTTGAATCTTATCATCACTCATAAAATCTTCCAGTTTTCTACCTTTAATTTCGTTAAATGGTACACCTGTTAAATTCAAATAATAGTCATTTGTCTCAATAAATTCACCACTAAACGAAAGAGCATAACTACCTATGGAATTATCAACAGCTGCCAAAATGTTTCTGTATTTACCATTTGTCTCTTTTATTTCTTTTCTAACATCAACATTTCGTTCCCTCAATTTATTGATTTCTAAATTATTAATATCAATCAAGTCCTGATTCTCTCTATTTAATGCATCCTCCTTCTTTTTAATTCCAGCCATTGACTTTTGCATTTCTTCAATCTGTCTCCTTGTTTCCTCTTCCTGTTTTGATAATCGTTCAGATTTTTCATTTGACTCCTGTAAAAGCCTTGAAGTATTAATATTTATTTTTGCACTTGAAATGGTAGAAGCAATACTTTCACCAATTTTCTCAACAAATTCAATTTGATAAGGTTCAAAATTTGTAAACGAAGCGAGTTCCACAACTCCATAAACTTCTTCGTTAAGTTTTAATGGTACAATCAGCAAACTTTTAGGATTATCACTACCTAAACCTGAGGTAACGTGAATATAGTCGCCTGGAATATCATTCATGAAAATCGTTTCATTTTCAAGCACACACTGTCCAACAAGTGTTTCACCAATATTAATACGCTTTTCAATGTATTTTCTTCGGTCATATGCATAAAACGCTACCAACTCCAGATATGTATCATCTTTATTATTGTCGTTTATAATAAATAACCCACCAATGCTTGCATCAAGATATCTTACTAATCGCGTAAGTATTTTATTCGTTAATTCCTCTAAATCATCTTTACTTTCACGAAGTAAATCACCAAACTCAGCCAAACCTTGTGATGCCCAACTCCGTTGTGTATTCTCTGCACGTCTAATTCCAGCATCTTCAGAAGCTTTTTTTAAGTTCTCACGCATCAAAATCAATGAGTTACCTAATTCATCAGCATCACTTAATGGTGTAAAATCACTTTCGTAGTTTTCTTTCCCTATTTCATTTGAAAATAAGGTTATTTTTCTAAGCCCCTGAATCAAGTTATTTAGTGCTTTACTCATATCCCCAATCTCATCTGACCTTGAATATTTAATTTCATTAGGTATTCTCCCTTCACTCATTAATAAAATCTCTTTCTTAATACTATTAATTGGAAGAACCAAGGCGCGAGAATAAATAAAGCCAACAATAACAATTATGAAAGATGATATCACTGATGTCCACATAATTACTTGAACAAAGCGTTCAAATGAGACTTGCATTCTTAAGCTATAATCATTAATATTTGCATCAAAATGTTTCTGTAAAAAAGTCAAACGCGTTAAAACATCGTCTGTTAACACCATTACAACCTGCCCTTCCTCAACATTTGCACTGCCTAATGATTTTGCAAAAGGGTCGTTATAATCTGCCGGCGAGCTTAATAAATCCATTATTTTTTGATGCTCTGCAAACAACAGGTTTACTTTTTGGTTTATTGTATCATATTCAGCCCTGGTATTCTCCGTCCAGTTCTTTGATAATGAATCTAAAACAATTTGAATCTGACGATAATCTTTTTCATGTAGTTTTTTTAATTGCCTTTTATATTCAGTATCCTTTCGCTCAGCCACCCAGTTAACAATTAACATTTTGGAATTGGTAATAGCCAAAGATAAATCATTAACAGCATTAGCTGATGGCAAATACGACATTCTAATTTCTTTGCTATAACCAAGATTTCCTTGCAATCTCATATAGATACCAAGACCTGCAATAATCATCAAAATCATTAATGTACCAAAACCTACACCAATTTTATTTGCAATTGTAAAACGAAACTTCATGTTAAAAAAATTAATTATACCGCAACAGGTTTGGTATCTAAATTAAGTAACTATTTTCACTGAATATACTACTAATAAATAGTTTACACAGTTTTTTACCAAATATCAAATATAAGAATAATTTCCAATTTGTAAAAATATATAGTCAAAATCCTATTTTTCATTATAAGTTCATAGTTGTTTATTAGCCACTTAGCTTAATAATAAACAAAAAAACTTTTGTAAGAGAATATATACAACAAATAAGCCAAATCATAGAATAGCAAACTGAAACTATGTCATTTTTATAATAAACAATCTGACTGCAATACAATATTCTCATATAGTTATACTTCGACTCCGCTCAGCACAGGAGGCTATTAAAAACCATTTATGCATTATAATTAAAATTGTGTTACATAATATTTTTTAGCTTCGTTTGAAATTAGTTTATTTGTATAATCTCGTAATTGGAAATTAGTAATCGGCAACTCACTAATTAATTTGTCCATAAAGTCAAGGTTTGTCGGTTTTTCGATGTATTAAACTTTAATTAAAAGATATAGAGAGCTTGGCAGTAATCAGTCTACTAGTATGCAGTAGTTCTAGGTCTGCCTACTG
>JAOZNO010000706.1 GCA_029933755.1 Bacteroidales bacterium
GTATATTTTATATTTCGAGAAGTTTTGTAAATTTAAGAAATTGCTCAATAAATTAAAAATAAATTTGTTAACAATAAGTTTCAAGTTTCATTATGCCTCCTATTAATGAATAAAAAACAGCTGTCGTATCCTGCTATATTGCTGATTTAATAATTCCCTCATCACTGATATCAATATTTAATTCCGGAAAATCAGATTTGGTTAGTTCTTTAATCTTTTTTAGGGCTCTGTTCTGAGGATCCAACACCGGCCCCTTATTTTCATACTGATTAACTGAATATACTTTGGCTTCATGAAATACACCATCTTTATCAACAAAAACCTTAATGATAGGAGCTAAACCATTTGCACCTGATAAATTAAACCTTCGGTAGGTTACAAAATTACCCATACTATATGTAATAAATCTATTTTTATATATATCAACAGCCCTGGTAACATGCGGACCATGTCCAAAAACAATATCTGCACCAGCATCAACTACCAAATGAGCAAACTCATAAACATTTCCCCTATTTTGACCTAAAAATATTTCTGTTTTACGTGTTACATGCTGATATTTACTACCTTCAGCACCACCATGAAATGAAACGATTACAATATCTGTCAGGCTATCAAGCATTTCAACAATTTGCTTTGCATTTTTTAAATCAGTTATTCTATTCGTTCCCCGATTTGGTGCAAATGCAGTGAAACCATATTTAATGCCATCTTTTTCAAAAATTGTATAAGGACAGCTACTTAAACCAGCAAAATGTATTCCTTTATCATTTAACACTTTAATCGTATTTTTTTTACCATATTCGCCTAAATCGCCAACATGATTATTTCCAATACTTAGTACATCAAAACCAGACTCAACAAAACAATCTGCAAACTTCTCAGGCATACTAAAACGATAACAGTTTTTTGAACTTCCACAACTCCGTGCATAAGAAATATTATCTGAAAAAACACCTTCGCAATTACCAAAAGTCAAATCAGCATCCAACAGAATTGATTTTACATCTTTTAATAAAGGCCGGCAATCTTTATTTGGTGGTAAATAGTTTGGACTTTTCGGATAGTTTGTCCCCAGCATCATATCTCCAACACCAATTATGCTAATTAATCTATCAGCTTTGTTATTTACTAATGAATCATGATTATTGCTCTCAGCTATAATTGTATCACTCAAGGTATTAATATCGTTCTCATTTTGTCCTGAACTATTCTGACATGAGAAAAGCGCAACAACAAGAAATAAGTTAATAAACAGATATTTGAAATTCATTTTAATAGTTTTTTGTTTGAAATTTTGAATTTTCACACGCTCCTTTGCAACAATTAGCATATTGTGTTTTTTTGACTTCATAAAATATTCCTAGATGCTGTATGTCACCTTATTTTTATATTAACTAGTGTCCGTCCATATTGTAGAGTATATTTATTAAAAAAAGGCTTCTTCTTAATTTGTTAGAGAGTACGCAGTTCTCAGTAGGCAGAAAAGATACTGTACTACAAGAAGTTGCCGACTGAATACTGAGAACTGCTGACTTTTAACAAAATGTGAAAAGATAAATTATTATAAAAAAACTGACAATATAGCTACACATCAACTAGTCAAGACTTAGTCCACCTCTTGAAGAAAGTCTTATCATTAATTCATATTGATTAGCTGTTAAATCTGCAAAATAAAAATTAACTGGATTAACTTCTTTATCATTAACATGTACCTCGTAGTGCAAATGAGGTGTCATCGATTTTCCAGTATTGCCGGATAATGCAATTACATCACCACGATTAACCTTCTTACCATTTGAAACAAGTATTTTACTTAAATGAGAATATTTAGAAGCAAAACCATAACCATGTGTAATTTTAATCATTTTTCCATGACCTCTTTTATGCCCAGCATAACTCACTCTCCCATTGGCCGTTGCAAACACCTTTGTTCCTTCGGGGATACTATAATCAATACCATTATGAAAAGCGGGGGTTTTATATACAGGATCTATTCTTTTTCCAAAGCCATAAACAATAATATCCAGAGCATCATTTTTAATAGGTTGAATAGACGGTATATTTGCTAACATTTTTTCTTTTGTTTCGATAACTCTTGCAAGATCAACAAATGATTTTTCATCTTTACTCATATAGCCAAGCAAACTATCAAGCTCGTGATTGATAAAATTGGCAAGCTCAATTTCTTTTAATTCCCTCATTTTACCTAAAACACCATTTATTCCATCAACACTATCTACCCGATTTATTTCATTCGGGTCTGATTCCATAATAACCTTATAAATATTTTCATCCCTTTTTTTAATGTCATCAAGTACTTTTTCTGTTTGCAAGAATCTTTGGGTTAAAATCAAAAGTTCTTTTTGAAGTTTCTGGTTTTCACGTATTTTCTTACGTGTTGAAGGCTTAACAATTATATATGATGAAACAAGCAATAAAATAAATGCAATGACAATGCCTGTTGTTAAGAGTCCAACAAACATTTTTATAAATCTTGCTTTAAAACTTAAGTCCTGTTCTTCATATTTTAAGGATTCCTTATCAAATTTAAATCTATTATCAGCCATTTTTAATATTTAATCTGTTTATATTGCTTTCAGTTATTCAATGTAGCACTTCTTATAGTTGTAATATAACACTTAATATTTATTATTGTTCAATTGCTTTTAAGCCTATCTGTCAAAACACCTATAATTGTTACAAACAATACTTTTTTTCAATTCTAAATTAAAATACAAATTTAATTAATTATGATTAAGACAAAAAAAAATCATTTTTTTTTTAAATTTATTTGCGAAAATAAATATTAGCCTTATATTTGCACCCGCTAAACAGATATAGTTTTGCAAAAAAGGGAGTTTAGCTCAGCTGGTTCAGAGCACCTGCCTTACAAGCAGGGGGTCACTGGTTCGAATCCAGTAATT
>JAOZNO010000707.1 GCA_029933755.1 Bacteroidales bacterium
ATAAAATTTAATATGCTTGTTTCGTTAAAATATTCTATTTTTGCAAGCTAATTAATTTACAGAGTAAAAAAATGGAAACAGTCTTAAGCGGAATTCGTCCGACAGGAAATCTACATATTGGTAATTATTTTGGTGCAGTTAAAAATTTTCTTAAACTTCAGGAAAATTACAATAGTTATTTTTTTATTGCTGATTTTCATTCACTTACAACGCACCCAACTCCTGCTGATTTACACAATAATGTAAAATATGTTTTGGCAGAGTATCTTGCTTGTGGTTTAGATCCTGAAAAAGCCACACTTTATGTTCAGAGCGATGTTCCTGAAATTCCTGAAATGTATTTACTAATGAATATGAATGCCTACATTGGTGAATTGGAGCGAACGACTACTTTTAAAGATAAAATACGAAAACAACCTGATAATGTAAATGCTGGTTTACTAACTTATCCTGTTCTTATGGCAACTGATATTCTTATTCACAGAGCAAAATATGTTCCCGTAGGGAAAGATCAGGAGCAGAACCTGGAAATGGCTCGTAAGTTTGGAAAAAGGTTTAATCATATGTATAATGTCGATTTATTCCCTGAGCCGACGGCTTTTAATTTTGGTGAGCAGTTGGTGAAAGTTCCCGGTTTAGACGGAAGTGGAAAGATGGGAAAATCAGAAGGTAATGCTGTATATTTAATTGATGAACCAAAGGTAATTGAGAAAAAAGTAATGCGTGCGGTTACCGATAGTGGTCCAACGCAAATGAATCAGGAAAAACCGGAAGCTATTCAAAACCTGTTTACAATTATGAATATTGTTTCAGAAAAAGGAACCCATGATTTCTTTAATGAGAAATATAATAATTGTGAAATTCGCTATGGCGATATGAAAAAGCAATTAGCCAAAGATATTATTGCATTTACCAGTCCTCTTCGTGAACAAATTCTTGAAATTGCAGCAGATGATGCTTATTTGCACAAGGTTGTAACAATGGGAGCAGAAAAAGCCAGGGAAAGTGCTTCAAAAACATTAAAAGAAGTCCGAAAGGCTGTGGGGTTTAGAAGATTTTAATATCCACTGCTGTAGAATCTGAAAAAAAACTAAAAAATCATATTTTTTTTAAAAATAGAACCTCTGATTATATTAATCAGAGGTTTTTTTTGTTAATAACTTGTTTGTTATAATAAAACATGATAATTTTAGCAAAATCAAATAATTGAATAGTTTTTTGACTTTGTATATTTGTCGGTTTTTGTTTAAAAAAAATGCTTCTGAAAACATCATTATATATATTATTACTGATTTTTGGGCTCTTTTTATTTTCTTGTAGTCCTACAAAATATATTCCTGAGGGTGAATACTTTCTGAAAGAATATAAAATAGAATCAACGGATAAGGATGTATTGGAATTCTATGTTGATGATTTTGTGAAACAAAAACCAAATAAGAAAATTTTAGGTGTATACGTTTACGCACGAGTGTATAATATTGTGGATCCTGTTAAAGAGGAAGCGCGCGAAGCGGTATGGATACCTAAGGAAGATGTAATGAACAGGAAACGACTGGCAAAAGGAAAGGAGCCTAAAGAAAAATTTCACTGGACTCGTTGGTTTAGGAAAATTGGAGAAGAGCCTGTTGTGTACAGCACTTTACAATCAAGAAACTCATCTAAACAAATTCAAACACTGCTTCATAACAAAGGTTATTTTTTGGCAGAAGTAATTGATAGCGTTAAGTTTAAAGGTAAACATGCCAGTGTTAGTTATCATATTGATGCAAATATACCCTTTAAGATAAAAAGTTTCAAAGATAGTATCAGTGATGATAATATAAGGAGTATTGTATATTCATACTTTGAAAAAAAGCCTGTTAAGCTGGATGTTAATTTAGTTGGTGATGATTTGTCAAAATTGCGAGCTTCAGTTTATAATTTAATGCTTAATAATGGCTACTATAAGTTTTCAAAGGAATATGTTTTTTTTGAAATTGACACGCTTGGATGTAATTATCAGGCAAATGTTACCATGATGATAAAAAACCCTGTTTCAATGGATCCGGGTGGTAATACTATTGAATTATCTCATGAACAATTTAAACTTAATAAGTTTTTTATTTATCCTGATTATGAGCCCGAAGATATCATAAAAAAAAGTATCAATGAACCAGTTATTCTCGATACAATACCTATCGAGGAGAATGTTTATTTTTTGGTTAATAAAAAAAATAACTACAGAGAGTCTGTTTTAACCCGGGGATTAGTCATTAAGCATGATAGTTTGTATCAGGAAGAAAAAATTCAATCAACTTTTAGATATTATGGATCATTAGCAAATTTTCGCTTAATTAATGTTGATTTTGATGAACCGGTTAATTATGCAGATACGGGTAGTATAAATATACTGGATACTCATATCAAGTTAACACCTAGTACACCACAATCATTTACGGTTGAGCTTGAGGGGAATACGACTTCGGGTAAGTACGGAATGGGCACAAATTTAAACTATCAGCATTTAAATATTTTTGGAGGTGCTGAGATTCTAAATGTAGAGTTTAAAGTGGAGTTAAATAATCAAGACCCCGGTGTTGTTGTGCAAGATAGTTATTTTAGTGAAACAGAGTATGGTGTAAATACTTCAGTACAGTTTCCAAAACTGATTACTCCTTTTAGTACAGATAATTTAAATAGAAAATATTTTCCAAAAACAAGATTTGCTTTGGGGTATAATTTTAGATATAATAACAACTATAAAAGGACTATTTTCAGTACAACTTATGGTTACAATTGGAGAACAAGCGAGATCTTCACTCAGGAGTTTAATCCACTGGAATTTAATTTGGTTAAATTAAAGAATATGAGTCCTTCTTATTTGGAAGACCTTTATGAAACTAATCAGTTTCAGGAAAAATATGATCATGTAATACTGGGTAGTTACT
>JAOZNO010000708.1 GCA_029933755.1 Bacteroidales bacterium
TCCGGCAGCAGGCGAATATGGCTGAATAGAGTAGCCTTTGTAAAGTAAATTCTTATTAAATAGTTCTTTTAACAACCACCAAACACTTTCAATATATCTGTTATCATAAGTTATGTAAGGGGCTTGCATATCAACCCAGTACCCCATTTTTTTGGTTAAATCTTCCCAAATATCAGTATATTTCATTACATCCTTTCGGCAAGCAGCATTATATTCTTTTACAGATATTTTTTTTCCAATATCTTCTTTGGTTATTCCTAATGATTTTTCTACACCAAGTTCTACAGGTAGTCCGTGCGTATCCCATCCGGCTTTTCGCTTTACGTGAAAACCTTTTTGTGTTTTATAACGACAAAAAATATCCTTTATGGATCTGGCCATTACATGATGAATACCCGGCAAACCATTTGCAGAAGGTGGGCCCTCATAAAAAACAAAAGATGGCTTCCCTTCCCTAGTAGTTAAACTTTTCTCAAAAGTCTGGTTTTCTTCCCACTCTTTTAACACATCTTTATTGATTTGCGATAAATCAAGCTTCTTGTATTCTTTAAATTTTGCACTCATTACTTTACTTTTCACCTAATTTTTAAAAGTTGTGCAAATATATAGTATGGAAGCCGAATTTCAAATAATATCTGCCTAAATCGGATTGAATTGATGATATCTTACTAAAAATAAACTAGTTTTGCTAAAAAAATTGCTGCGGATGAAAATAATGAACCAAATAAGAATTTAGTCGCTAATGCACGAATGAAGATTTGATATTATGAATGATTTAATTTATAAAGAGGAAAGCTATAAGGTTATTGGAATATGCTTTGAAGTTCATAATAATTTAGGCCCCGGGTTTCTGGAAATTGTTTATAAAGATGCTCTTGAATACGAATTTAAAAAAGCAGGAATACCATATAGTCGTGAAACAAAATATGAAGTTACTTACAAAGATGTAGTTTTACCACATAAATTTTATGCAGATTTTGTAGTTTATGATAAAATAATACTTGAGTTAAAAGCCGTTTCAGGTATTGCAGATGAATTTATTGCACAAGCTATTAATTATTTGAGGGTTTCTGATAATAAACTTGCACTAATTGTAAATTTTGGTGAATTAAGGTTAAACTCTAAAAGAATAATACTTGATAAAAAATCAAGCGAATGGAAACGATAAAAAAGATAGCCACGAATGCACGAATAAAACAAAAACATTAGCGCATTAGCGGCTAAAAAATTAAATCTTATGAAAAGAATTTTACTCCTCCTTATTTTTCTAATTCCTTTATTGGTTAATGCTCAGAAAAAAGCAATAAAGCTGCAAAACCATCTGGTTAATAAAGAGTTGGTAAAGCTAAAGGCAGATAAAGATTTGAAAAATGCTGCAATTAGTTTTTACGCTATTGATACAAAAACAGGGGAAACAATTGCTGAGTTAAACCCCAATATGAGTATGGTGCCGGCATCAACCCAAAAATTATTTACAACGGCAACTGTACTGGAACTTTCAGGAACTGAGTATCGATATAAAACAAAAATCCAGTATTCAGGTAAAATAGATAAAACTAAAAAAATTCTTTATGGAAATATATATATTAAAGGCGGTGGTGATCCAACACTTGGTTCAAAGCATTTTTATAAAGGAAGACAATTTGATTTTATTGAACAATCTATAGCTGAAATAAAAAAAGCAGGTATTAATTCAATAAAAGGGCGTGTAATAGCCGATGCATCAATTTACAGCTGTGAAATTGCATCACCAAAATGGTTATGGGAAGAAATTGGCAATTATTACGGTATAGCAGCAAATGGATTAACGGTACATGACAACTTATATAAAGTTCATTTTAAATCATCTTATCAGGCAGGAAAACTTACTAAAGTAACTAGAATTAGCCCAGAAATACCACAACTACAAATACATAATCAAGTTCTTTCATCAAACATTCGATCAGATGAAGCATATATATACGGAGCACCTTATACCTATACTCGCTTTATACGAGGAACCATTCCGAAAGGGAGGAATGATTTCTCGATTAAAGGATCCATACCTGACCCTGCATATTTCCTTGCCTGGCGATTTCAACAAGAGTTAGATTCATCTGGAATTAATTGTAATAAAAAAGCAACTACCTTATGTTTGTTAGAATATGAAGGAGACACGATTAAAGATAAAAAAATCACACTAAAAACAATTTATTCACCCAAAATTATTGATATTATTAATAAGACAAATAAAAATAGCAATAATCTTTTTGCTGAACATTTATTAAATCATATCGGTTATATAAAACATAAAGAAGGAAGCTTACAGTCAGGAACAAAAGCAGTTTTTAATTTTTGGAAATTAAAAGGAATGGATACTGATGGCTTACAACTGCATGATGGCAGTGGCTTATCACGACTTAACTCTATATCAGCAAAACAGTTTGTGTTTTTACTAAAATATATGAAAACCAAAGGCAAATACTATACTGCTTTTTATAACAGTTTGCCTGAGGCCGGGAAATCGGGTACACTTAAGTCTTTAGGAAAAAACACCATCATTGCAGGTAATTTGCATGCCAAAAGCGGTTCTGTTGCCAGAGTAAGGGCTTATGCAGGATATCTTAGAACAAAATCTGGAAGAGAATTGGCATTTTCGGTAAATATCAGTAATTATAATTGTTCATCGCGCGAAGTTAAAAAGAAAATTACTGCATTGATGATTGCTATGGGGGAATTGGGTATTTGATGAATTAAACTACTTAGAACACTTAGAATTTAAGATTAAATTTTAAGTGTCAATTTGTTTTTTATTCATAATTTTCTTAAATTCTTCAATATTTATAATGTTTACTTTAGGAAAATCAATATCTTTTAAAACATTAAAAGTTGTTCCATTTTATTGTTGTCCCAATTATTTTTATCCCAAAAATCATTTGTTAAAG
>JAOZNO010000055.1 GCA_029933755.1 Bacteroidales bacterium
CATAACAGCCTGTCCCGAGATTATCGGGAAAGAAATTGGAGTTTTCGGTCAAACACTAATTATCTTTATCTATTCTTTCTTAATACATCCATAGCGCATAAATAGCCACTAAAAATAGCACCTGAAAAGCCACCACCAATCTTTGTCCAGGCTGATGCAAAATGAAGATTTTCAATGGATTGTATTTTATCAAACTTAACCCTTTCTGGTGTTTGTGCAAATCCATATACCGCACCCTCAGGATTTAAAGTATAACGTGCAACCGTTTTTGAAGTACCTACTTCGTAATATTCAATTTGATTTTTAATTCCCGGTATAAGTTTTTCTAATTTTTCGATATAGATTTCAGCAACCTCTTCCTTTTTGGCTCTATATTCCTTTTTACTAAGTTTATCCCAATCAGAAAAATAATCAATACAACAAATAACCCCAACACTCTTTTCTTTTGAAGTAAGCGCTGAATCAACTTGACTGTAATCAACAAATGTAAAGCTTCGATTTTTGAAATCGCCTTTATTATTTGCTTTTATATTAGCCTGTGTTTTTACAGAATCATCATAAACAAAGGTTGAATAGTACTTGTTTCCTAAGCCTTTTACAGGTTTTTTAAAACCAAAATAGATTGTTAAAAGCGAAGCTCCTGTTTCATGTTTACTTATATCTTCCTTCAAATTTTCGCCATATACCTTTGGTAAAAGTATATTTGCGACATTTGGTATTGCAGCATTGGCGATTATATCATCAGCAAAAGCACTATTTAGTTCGGTTTCATTTTTCTTGTTTGTCTCAAATTTTACACCTACCGCTTTATTATTTTCGGTAATAATTTCAGTAACAAGATGTTTTAGTATTACTTTTCCACCATTTTCTATAATAAAATTAGCAAGATAATCTGAAAGTTTTTGTGAGCCACCTTTAATAAAATTACCACCACCACTGTAATAACTTCCTTGTGCAACTGAATAATAATTTAATGAAAGTGAATATGGATCATCATGAAAGTAACCAAGATTACCTAAAAGAACAAGCTTTAAATCGTCATTATTTATTATTGAATCAAGGAATTTGCCTACCGATATTTCTTCCTGCCCCTCAGATTCTTTTGCCTTTTTTCGGGCATTAAGAACTTGATCAAAATATGCATTAATCCCTGTTTTTTCATCCGGAAAATTCTCAATTAATACCTCAATCGCCTTTTCAGCTTCATGTGGGATAGTAATTTTGTAACGGTCATTAACAAAATGATAAAATTCAGGAACTTTAAGAAATTCGACTTTATCAAACACACCCAGATCCCTAAATATTTTCGTTTTCATATCTCGCCTATCCAGACCATCCATTTCATGCAAACCGACTTCAAAAACAAAGTCCTTACGCTCAAATGTTGTAGCACATCCACCAGGTCTGTCGTGTTGTTCAATAAGTAATACTTTTTTGCCTTGTTTTGCAAGTTTTGCTCCGGCAGTAAGTCCGCCAAGTCCGGCACCAATAATTATTATATCGTATTTCATGGATTTTAGTAATTAGTCATTCGCTTCACTGTCATTGGTCATTAGTAGTCATCCAGATTTCAACTCAATCCTTAAAACTTCGTTCTTTTTTCTTTATTGAATCTTGAAACTTTTTACTTTTATCATTTGTTTTAATCCGGAATAGGATACCGTTTAAATTCTGCATTCCTGTCAAACAAGTATCGGTAAGTTATATAATGTTTTACTGATACACATCCAACTGAAATAAAGATTTTCCTCATCTTAGGATTAAAATCCCCAACCCATGAAAATTCAATTTCCTTATATTGGGGTTTTCGATCAATTACTTCTGCTATTTTCATAATAAAGGCTGATTCAATGCCCCTGTTTTGAAACTCAGGAATAACACCCATTAGTACCCCTCGTGCACGACTAATTGTTTTTCTCTTTTTCAGATAAATGAATTTTAACATATTAAAAATATGCATATTGCCATTTAAATGTTTTAAAACCATATTAACATCAGGATACATAAGATAAATAGCAATAGGCTTACCTTCTTTATACGCAATCCAGATAAACTCTTCCTCAATAATAATTTTGGCCTTTTTCAGCACTTTTTTAATATATTCTACTTTCATGGGTTCAAAATTCTCAATAAATGAATCCCATGCTACATTAAACACTTCAGCAAAATCTTCTGCAAATCTATCTTTGTCCTTCCATGTAAGATGTTTAAATTCATAGCCTCCTTGTTTCGTTACACGTTCGGCAATGCGTAAAAACCTTTCATCCATCTTTTTTGTTACATCCAAATGAAAACCTTCTTGCTTAAAATAAGTTTTAAACCCATATGTTTCAAACAACTCTTGATAATATTTATGATTGTACGCAATTTCATACGAAGGATGCGTAAACCCATCAACAAGTAACCCCCAGTAACTATCCCTTTCACCAAAGTTAATTGGGCCATCCATTGCTTGAATATTTTGGGAAGTCAACCATGCTTTCGCAGTATCAAAAAGAAGATTTGCAGCCTCCTGATTATTTATACATTCAAAAAAACCAATCCCCCCGGTTGGTTGGTCTTCTACTTTTGATGTTTTAAAATCAATAAAAGCCGCAATACGACCTATTAAATTACCTGATTTATCTTTTAACAGCCACCGTTCTGCCGTTCCATGACCATAGTAAACGTTTTGTTTTGGGTCGAAAACTGCATCTATTTGCTTATCCATCGGACAAACCCAAACAGGATCATTTTTATAGATAATCTTTGCTGTTTTGGTAAATTCTTTTTGCTCCTTTTTATCAGTTACTTTGGTAATATTCATGATTATTGACAGTTATTAGGTTGATATTTTAATTATTCGCTACGCTGTGATTTGAAAATCTTAGTGCTGAATCTTTATTGTATTATACCGTTCTAAAGTGTCCATCCATAAAGTCAAGAGTTTGAGCTAGATAGCCTGTTTTACATAAATCTGATTAATCAAATCTTGATATTTTTCTGTAATAATTCTTCGTTTTAACTTTAATGTTGGCGAAAGCTCACCGGTTCCCGGCGACCAAACATCTGGAATTAACCTAAAGCGGCTAATTCTTTCAAAATCAGAAACTGTTTTATTAAATCTTTGCACTTCTCTGCTAAAAGCATCAATTAATTGTGAATTTTGCAAGAGCTCAGTATTACTATTTCCCAAAATATCATTTTCACTACACCAGTTCTTAAGGTGTAAATAATCCGGTGCTATTATGGCGCTGGCAAATTTTTCATGTTCACCAATAACCATCATATGTTCAATAAATAATGATTCTTTAAACTTATTTTCAATTACCTGTGGAACAATAAATTTACCACTCGAAAGTTTAAATATTTCCTTTTTACGATCAGTAATTTTAAGAAATTTATTATCCTCGATACTTCCAATATCACCTGTACAAAACCAGCCATCTTCAGTAAAAACACTTTTTGTAAGCTCTTCATCTTTATAATAACCCATCATAATATTATGACCTTTGCAAAGAATTTCACCATCTTTTGCAATTTTCATTTCAACTCCATCAATTAATGGTCCAACCGAACCAAGTCGTACATCAGGATTTGTTTTTCGGTTAATTGTAATAATTGGCGAAGTTTCGGTTAAACCATACATATTAAGTATTTTAATACCCGCAGCCCAGAAAACACGTTCAACTCTTGGCTGTAATGCTGCACCGCCACAACCTACAATTTCAATTTTCCCGCCAATAGCTTCTCGCCATTTTGAAAAGATTAATTTGTCGGCAATTTTCAATTTTTGCCTGTAAAGCCAGCTACTGTCCTCAGCAAGTTTATAATTTAAGCCAATATCAACAGCCCAAAAGAATATTTTTTTCTTCATTCCTTTAAGCTTTCTGCCTTTTGAGATTATCGTATCAAATATTTTTTCAAGAATACGCGGAACAGCATCAAAACCATGAGGTTTAATTTCACCCATATCCTTTGCAATTGTTACCATACTTTCTGCATAATAAAGACTACAACCGCTATATTGTGTCTGATAATTACCCATTCGTCCCCCAACATGGCACAGGGGCAAAATACTCAAATACCTTTGATTAGGTTTTAACTCAAAAACTTTTGCAGCTGCTAAAAAATTTCCTACCAAATTGGTATGCGAAAGCATTACACCTTTTGATGTTCCCGTAGTTCCCGAGGTATAAATTAAGGAAGCAAAATCATCGGGTTTAATGCCTGATTTTATTTTCTCAAGCTCATCTTTATAATACACTTCACTTTTTTTACCTAGCTTGACTATATCAAACCAGTTTTTTTCATTTTCAATCTTGTCAAAAGTATAAATGCTTTCAACCGTATCAATTTTATCGATTGTTGATTTTATTTTTTGCAGCAATTTATTATCAGAAATAAAAACAAAACGAGAATCTGAATGCTTTAAAATGTTTTCATATTCAGAATTACTAAGCGAAGTATATAATGGAGCATGTACAACACCAAGCATTGCCATTCCCATATCAACAAAGTTCCATTCCGGCCTGTTATTTGAAATTGTTGCTATTTTATCCCCCTTCTTAAATCCCAGGGCTAATAATCCATAAGCAAAATTATACGAATTATCAATGTATTCTTTTGTGCTGTACTTTTTCCATTTTCCATTCTGTTTTGATACCAGTGCATCTTCCTTCATAAAAAGATCCTGATATCTTGCTAGTAAATCAAAAGTTCTTGTAATTTCCATTTTTTATTTTTGTTTGCAATATACATTTAATTGCGATTCTTTCTGTATACTCTCAAAAGAATATTATGCACAATATAAGGTGAGATACGATTTAGAATCGCATTTAGTTTTCCTAAAGGAGTAAAGGCAGACTTGTACTTCCTTTTTTCAATCATTCTCATTAATTGTAAAACTGTTTTTTTTACAGATACTTGTTTTATTTTTTCTCGCACCGGAAGAGCTTTTACATGTCCGTTATTATCAAAATATGTTTTTTCAGGGTCGTTTTCAGTAAAACCAACATAGGCTATACCAATATGAGTACCTGTTCCGTGAACTTCTTTTCGTAATGATTCTACAACAGCAGTAAGCGCCATTTTTGAACTACAATAGGCTGAGTAGTTTCCTAAACCATGAATTCCTGCCAAGCTACCAACAAACAAAATACTACCTCTTGTTTGTTTAATATAAGGTAAAGCTGCCCTGGTCATATAAACAGAACCCAAAAAATTCACCTCCATAATTTGCTTAAAAACATCTGGTTTAGTCTCTTCAAGCGTACCTTCAGCTGAAATACCAGCATTATTAATTAGTATATCAATTTTACCATAAGTGCTAATTGTGTGCTCAATAATCTTAACACAGTCTTTATATTTAGAAACATCACCTGAGCAAGCTGTTAGCTCAAACCCGTTTGTTTTGAATTCCTCATAGGTTTTATTCATCCGGTCTTCATTCCTTGCGTTTAATACAATCTTAGCACCTTTTTTGCCAATTTCAAACGCTAAACTTCGACCAATACCTATACTTGAACCTGTAATTATTACAACTTTTTCATTCCACATATTCTCAGCTAATTTTTTAACACATTAAACTCAATTGCTGATGCAGTACCAACTGAACAGTAAACCCTGTGTTTTGCCTTTACAAAATCTTCTTTTTTAGCTTTATAGATATTATCCACATATTTCTGCGGGTTCAAATCAACCAATGGAAACCATGTGCTTTGCACTTGAATCATTATTCTATGTCCGGCTTTAAAAGTATGTAATACATCTTGCAAATCAAATTCAACTAAGGTTACTTTATTTGGTGTAAATGCTTCCGGATTTTCAAATGAATTTCGGTATCGGCCACGAAAGACCTCACTGCGAACCATTTGCTGATATCCACCCATAACAATATATTTTGCGTTATGTTCAAAGTTCTGAAAATCATCAGGATAAACATCAATAAACTTAACAATCCAGTCCGCAGCTGATTGATTCGTTGAAACATGTAATTTTACACTAATCTTTCCGGCAACAGTAATATCTTCTTCCAAAATTTCGGTTTGATAAACAAGTACATCAGGCCTTTTTGAAGCAAATCGTTGATCATCTGTCATGTATGTTTTGGTCATTTTAGGGCTAATATCTTCTGTATAAGGCACAGGTCGATTTGGATCACTAATAAATTCATTATAAGAATCTTGTAATGCAGTTTCAGTACTAGATAAATAACCATTTGAATTGAAAAACAAAGCTGTTGATTGAGTGTTTTCCGGTGGCCAATGATCAAAAGTACGCCATTTGTTATTTCCGGTTTCAAACATATATGCTTCCGGTAATGTTAAAGTTCCTTCTCCCTTCAAATGATAACTGATAAAGGGAAACTCAATACTATCCCTGTAAAAAACAGAAGGTGCCGGATTGTTTCCAAAAAATACATTCCCCAAAATAGAACCATCTCCCCTGCCAAAGCCACCATGTCGCCATGGCCCCATCACAATTTTATTATTATTATTATTAGTATTTTTTTCTATAAATTCGTATACTGCTAAAGGCCCATATAAATCCTCAGCATCAAACCACCCTCCAACTGTTAAAACAGCAGGGTTTATATTTTTTAAATGAGGAATTAAGCTCATTTGCTGCCAAAAATAATCATAATTGGGGTGCGCAACTATTGAATCCCAAAAGGCAATTTTATCTTGATATAAGTTTGTTTTTACTTTAGAAAGCGGCTGGGCATTTTCCATGTAAAATTTATAACCATCTTTCGATGAAAATTCAAATAAGTGCTCAGGCCATACTTTTGTAAGTTCAGTTCTCTCTTGACCAAAACTTTGTCCAAAGCCCAGATAATGAGCTGGTAAAAATGCACCATTATGATGAAAGTCGTCCCAATACCAATCAGAAACCGGACATTGAGGTGTTACAGCAATCAATGCTGGATGAGCATTAATACAGGCAGCTGCAGCATAATAACCAGGGTATGAATTGCCCCACATGCCTACTTTTCCATTATTATTTTGAATATTCTTAATTAACCAATCAATACTATCCCAAGCATCCGTACTTTCATCAATACCAGTTGAATCACCGTCCTCACTCTTAAAAGGTCTCATATCAATAAAATCACCTTCAGACATAAACTTTCCACGCACATCCTGGTAAACAAAAATATATAAGTCTTTTGCAAGCTTTATTGATGAGCCTAATACACTTGGGAAAATATCTTCACCATAAGGACTACAACTATATGGAGTTCGTTTATATAAGATAGGATATTTTTTGGATTGATCTTTTGGTGAATATACAGCAGTGAAAAGCTTAATACCATCACGCATAGTAATTTGATATTCCTTTTTTGTATAATTTTCAGAAATAAAGAGTGAATTCTCATTAGCTCGTTTTGAAACATCTGCGTTTTGTGTCTTTTCGTTTTTATTAGAGCAATCAACAAAAAAAACAGTAGATATAACCAATATAATAATATACAGTTTGTTCATTTTCATATAATAGTTTAAATTGAATTATTCTGCTTAAAAGTACACAATTTTTCGAACATTTTTTTCGAACATTTAATAAAGTAGAAAAATTATATGTTCTGAATAATTGATTTGGCAATGATAAGAATAAATTGTATTTTTCGACCCCAAAATAAATTCAAAAAAAATATTATGTATAATTCAAAAATAGTAGGTGCAGGTCACTATGTACCAGAAAAGATTGTTACAAATAAAGACCTTGAAAAATTGATGGATACCAGTGATGAATGGATTCGCGAACGTTCAGGTATAGAAGAAAGAAGATATATTGAATTTGGTAAAGATACTACTGCCAATATGGGCACAAAATCAGCTAAAATTGCATTAGAAAGAGCCGGTTTGACAGCTGATGATGTAGACTTTATTGTTTTTGCCACTCTTAGTCCTGATTATTATTTCCCCGGGCCTGGTGTAATAGTACAACATGAGCTTGGTTGTAAAAGAACTATAGGTGCATTGGATGTTAGAAATCAATGTTCTGGTTTTGTATATGCATTGTCAGTAGCAGACCAATTTATTAAAACAGGAATGTATAAAACAATCCTGGTAATTGGCTCAGAGGTTCAAAGCAATGGTTTAGACTTAACTACCAGGGGAAGAGCTGTAAGCGTTTTATTTGGTGATGGTGCCGGTGCTGTTGTTATGCAAAGAACAGAAGACAACAATAAGGGCATATTGTCTACACATATGCATTCACAAGGTGAATTTGCTGAAGCGCTTTGTGTAAAAAGTCCTGGAAATTTTAAGGAAACAAAATTCTATGAGGACATGCACATTGATTATGATTATTCTACTTGCCTGATGGATGGTCAGTTGGTTTTTAAAAATGCAATTGTTCGATTTTCAGAAGTAATAATGGAAGCCTTACAAGCAAATGGATATACGGCAGATGATTTGGATATGTTTGTACCCCATCAGGCAAACCTAAGAATTACCCAATTTGTACAACGAAAATTACAATTACCCGACGAAAAAGTTTATAGCAATATTCAAAGATTTGGAAATACAACTGCTGCTACGATTCCAATTATTTTAAGTGAATTATGGGAGAAAAAAGGAATTAAGGAAGATGATATATTTGTATTAGCTGCTTTTGGTAGTGGTTTTACCTGGGCTTCTGCTTTAATTAAATGGTAATGTTGGCTAGTAGAACTTAGAAAATAGAAATAGGAAAAATATGTTTTAAAAGATGTAACTTATGTTGCATCTTTTTTTATTTAAACTTATGCATACATAATATTTTTCGTACTTTTGCGAAAATACAGTTTTCAATTATAAAAGTATAATTTAAAAATAAGAAATATGACACAAAAAACATCAAAAATTATTTGGACAGAAATTGATGAAGCTCCGGCATTAGCCACCTATTCATTACTACCAATTGTTAACGCTTTTACAAAAGCAGCTGGTGTAGTAGTTGAAACAAAAGACATTTCACTTTCCAGTAGAATTATTGCAAATTTCCCGGAAAATTTAACTGAAAGTCAAAAAATAGCTGATAACTTGTCTGAATTAGGTAAATTAACCCAAAAGCCAGAAGCAAATATTGTTAAGCTACCAAACATTAGTGCTTCTATACCTCAATTACAGAAAGCAATCAAAGAACTACAAGATAAAGGTTATAATCTGCCTGACTACCCTGAAGAAGCAAAAACTGATGAAGAAAAAGCATTGGTAGAAAGATTTGCAAAAATTCTTGGTAGTGCAGTAAACCCGGTATTACGTGAAGGTAACTCTGACCGAAGAGCTGCTGCTTCGGTTAAGAAGTTTGCGCAAATGAATCCACATAGAATGATGAAGGAATGGCCTTCTAATTCAAAGACTCATGTTTCACACATGAACAATGGTGATTTTTATGGTAATGAAAAATCAGTATGTCTTGAAGCTGACACTGATTTTAAAATTGAATTCACTGATAAAAAAGGAAATAGCTCATTATTAAAAGATAATTTATCAGCAATCAAAGGCGAAGTGCTTGATGCAACTTACATGAGTAAAAATGCACTTAGAGCTTTTTTTGCAGAGCAAATTGAGAATGCTAAAAATAATGATGTGCTTTTATCATTACACTTAAAAGCCACTATGATGAAGGTTTCTGACCCAATCATGTTTGGTCATGCAGTTTTAGTTTATTATAAAGATGTTTTTGAAAAACATGCTGATATAATCAAAGAACTTGGAGTTAACGTGAATAATGGGTTGGGTGACCTTTATGCCAAAATCCAAAACTTGGATGATGCTAAAAAATCAGAAATAGAATCTGATATCATGGCTGTATATAAAACTCATCCTGAATTAGCAATGGTTGATTCTGACAAAGGAATTACAAATTTGCATGTTCCTAACAACATTATCGTAGATGCATCAATGCCTGTAGTTATTCGTGATGGTGGTAAAATGTGGAATACTGCCGGAAAGCTTCAAGATACAAATGCAATGATTCCTGACAGATGTTATGCAACTATTTATCAAGAAGTTGTTGATAATTGCAATATACATGGCGCATTCAACCCTGCGACTATGGGAAGTGTATCAAATGTTGGTTTGATGGCTCAAAAGGCTGAAGAATATGGTTCGCACCCAACTACTTTTGAAATACCATCAAATGGTACTGTTAAAGTTATTGATGGTACAGGCAATGTAATGATGGAACACAATGTAGAAGAAGGTGATATTTGGAGAATGTCAAGAGTGAAAGATATTCCGGTTCAGGACTGGGTAAAACTTGCTGTTACCAGGGCAAAAGCAACTGGAGTTCCAGCAATATTTTGGTTAGATGAAAATAGAGCTCACGATTTACAAATCATCAAAAAAGTAAATCAATATTTAAAAGACCATGATACAAATGGTTTAGATATACGTATTATGTCACCGGTAGATGCTATGGCGTTTTCTTTAGAGAGGATTAGAAAAGGTGAAGATACCATTTCGGTTACAGGAAATGTATTACGTGATTATTTAACCGATCTTTTCCCAATATTAGAATTAGGCACTAGTGCAAAAATGTTATCGGTTGTACCATTATTAAAAGGTGGTGGACTTTTTGAAACTGGCGCAGGTGGTTCAGCGCCAAAACATGTTCAGCAATTCTTAAAAGAAGGACACTTAAGATGGGATTCACTTGGTGAATTTCTGGCATTGACGGTATCTTTAGAACATCTTGCCACTAATTTCAATAATGAAAGAGCACAAGTTTTGGCTAATACACTTGATCTTGCAGTAGGTAAATATCTTGAAAATGGTAAATCACCTTCAAGAAAAGCCGGTGAATTAGATAATAGAGGCACTCATTTTTTCCTTGCTCAATATTGGGCACAGGCTTTAGCTGAACAAAATGATGACAAAGAGCTTCAGGAAAAATTTGCTAAAATAGCAAGTCTGCTTACAGAGAATGAAACTAAAATTCTTGCTGAAATTGCTGCTGCAGAAGGTAAAGCTACTGATATTGGTGGTTATTTTAAACCAGTAGTAACTAAGGTTGAAAAAGCAATGAGGCCTAGTGCTACTCTAAATAATATTATTGATTCTATATCGTAATTTGTTGATTTGATTTCATTGTAAAGACGCATGGCCATGCGTCTTTATCAATAAACAATCAATTACTGAGTCCAGTCTAAAAAGGTATAATGTCTGAAAAAGAACCCTGTCAGGGGTTTTTAGACTAAGCTCATTACTAATATACAATATTTAGAAAAAAGCCTGAAATAT
>JAOZNO010000709.1 GCA_029933755.1 Bacteroidales bacterium
AGAATAGCTCCCTGAATTGGAAATTATTTTTTTAATATTAGCTTTACCATTAGAACCACATTCAGCTTGAAAAATTTCATATTTGAAATCTTTTGTTATTTTACTATTAAAGGCATTTAGATTCTTTTTTGTGAAGTACACTGTTTTCTTATCAGCTGAAAAGCTTAATGGTATTTCGTGGTAAAGGCTGTTTATATTATTAGAGTTATTTTGTGTAGTATTCGAAACATCATTTTTATTGTTATTATGCAAATTTGCATCTGTTCCAACTAGTTTACCATTAATAAATATAGGTTGTGTTTCTAAATAGCCTGATTTAACATTTAGTGATTTAATATCAAGACTGCTAGTGAAATCTAATTCTTCTTTAACAGTATTATTACTTAAAAGAAGTGACTTTAGTTTTTTATTTTCTAATATTTCTGATGAATACTTCAGAAACCACTTTTCTGCTATGTCATTATGACCAAAACTATTAAGTAATTCAGCATAATGAAAATAAGCAATTTGGCTGTGTCCCTGTGTATTTACAAGCTTTTTGTACCAAATTAAGGCATTTTCGTTATTGCGGGATAAGCGAAAGCACCGGGCAATTTTATCAATTATCACCAATGAATCTTGATCTGTTTTTTTACCTGATAAATGTTTAGGTATATATTTAATGCTTGTTCGTATTTCGATTGTATAAATAATTTATCAGCTCTTTTATTTGTTGAAAACTGAGCATTTACACTGTTAGTTACTGAAACAAGTAATATAAGTACAAAATAATACTTTAATTTTCTCACAAATCTCTCTAACATTATATTTGTAATCATAGTTGATAAATATTATTGATTTTAAATTCTTTACAAAGCAACCAACATTTACACAATGATTTAATAGGGAATAGGAGTAAGTTTATTGGGAAAGTACGCATTTTGTAACAAGGGTTTTCCCTTGCTCAAATATTATACTGTAGTTTGCGAAACAATAAGCCCTAGCTTAACTGCCGAATACTAAGAGCTTTTAAGAGGCAAGCTAACAACTACTTTAGTTCCTTCGCCCAGAACAGAGTTAAATTCTAATACTCCCTCATGCTCTTGAATAATTGAATAGGTAATAGATAAACCCAGGCCTGTACCATCACCGGGACTTTTTGTAGTGAAAAAAGGTTCCGTTATTTTAGACAATATTTCTTCATTCATACCGCTTCCGTTATCACTAAATATAATTTCTAGCATTTCGTTATTAACTTTTGTTTCAATGCTAATTATCCCTTTTTCATCAATGGATTGTTCGGCATTACTTATAATATTTAAAATTGCCTGATGTAAGCGTCCTTCATTTCCATATAGCTTATAAGGCTTATCGCAATAATAAAGTTTGACTTCAACTTTCTTTTTAAGTTTATTATGAAGCATAAGCAGACAATTGTTTATAATTTCATCTACTTTAATTAGCTCATGAACAGATTTGCTTTTCCGGCTAAACTGGTTTAAACCACTTACAATATCTGTGGCTCTTGTGATGCCAGTATTTATACTTTTTATGATAAATAAGATCGTTGAATTATCTTTTAGATTATTTTCTTCAACAAAATTCTCCAAACTGTACACACCACCCTGTATAAAGTTTAATGGATTATTAATTTCATGGGCAATACCCGCAGATAATACCCCGAGAGAAGCCATTTTTTCTGATTCGACAAGTTGTTTTTGAGTAGTTTCTAATTCTTCAATGGTATCATAAAGGTCTTTGGTTCTTTCTTTTACTACAATCTCAAGGTTTTCCTGATGTTGTATTAATTTGAGTCTTATTTTATATTGTACTAAATATAGAGCACTGATAACACCTGATGTAGCAGCCTCAAACTGTACAAATAATAACATTTCAGTATAAAATTCAAGGAAATTTTTATCCAGATTAATTCCTACCAAATAATTGGTGAGAACCATTAATGCAATAATAACCAAATAATAAAAAGCCACAATGAAAAGCCAAAGTGTTGCAAAAACCGTACTATTGGCCTTAAAAGCTTTTATTTTGTTATAGATGAACCAAATAATAATTAGTGCACCGGTATGCATTAAAAAAGTAGATATAAATGAGCCATCAGCTGCGGTGCCAAATGAAGTAATAAAACTGGCTATGATTAGATAGAGGGGATTGCTCAAATAGAAAATTCCTATTAGCAAAGGTATTTCATTGAAATTACTAGTTGCCCCATCTATTCCGGGTATGTAAAAATTCATATAACTAAAAAAATACGATAACAAGCCAGTAAATATTGCGGTAAACAAATTTTTACTATGCTTATTATTAAGAAGCGTATTTAGTTTCATATTTTAATACATTGAATTTTGTTTGGGCTTTTGGTACAAATTATAAAGCTTTAAAACTTAGTATAATATGTATGATGTACTAATAATAGCAAAATACAATAATGAAAACCATAAATCAAGTTTTTTCTGCGATAGAATGTTTTTTTACTTTAGTTTTTAAATTTAATAAATTTCACTCTATTAAAAAAATAATAATGGTAAACCCATCTAAAAAAATGGTAACTACTCAGCCACCTAATTGTCAAAAAAATGCCACAGATTAACTGCGTTGAGGGCTGAAGCTGTTCACAGATTTTAAAACAAGCAAAGCTTATTTTTCTGTGAAAATCAATAAAATTGATTTTTTTAATCTGTGAACTTAGCGAAGCGATCTCACGTAAGTAATCTGTGGCATATAATTGTTTATGAGGTCTATAAGTATACTGAATAGTAACAAAAAATGATATTATATTTTTATTATTTAGGCTTTTTAACCCGCATTATTCATGAATTTTCTTTACATGAATCTAAATGCGTGAAATCCCGATTTAGATGAACTCAGTTTTGGGTTACCAAAACATAGTGAATCTTAATCGCTATCTTCGATAG
>JAOZNO010000710.1 GCA_029933755.1 Bacteroidales bacterium
ATAAGGTCAATGGCTTTATCCGGCAAAAAACGGTCAGAAATATAGCGTTGCGAAAGCTCAACAGCAGCAATAATAGCATCATCCTTAATTCGCACCTTATGATGATTTTCGTACCGCTCTTTTAACCCTCGTAATATGGCAATTGCACTTAAAGTATCCGGTTCATCTACCTTTACAATTTGAAACCTGCGTTCAAGCGCTTTGTCTTTTTCAAAATATTTTTGATATTCGCTTAATGTGGTTGCTCCAATAGCTCTTAAATCACCACGGGCAAGTGCTGGTTTTAGTATATTTGCAGCATCCATAGCACCTTCACCTTTGCCTGCACCAACGAGTGTATGAATTTCATCAATAAATAAAACCACTTCGCCATCAGAAGCCAAAACATCTTTAACCACACCTTTTAAACGTTCTTCAAATTCACCTTTGTATTTAGCACCGGCAATTAACGCACCCATGTCTAAGGAGAATATTTGTTTTGATTTAAGATTTTCAGGAACATCACCGTTTATAATCCGGTTAGCAAGCCCTTCAGCAATCGCTGTTTTTCCTACTCCCGGTTCGCCAATTAGAATTGGGTTATTTTTCGTCCTACGTGAAAGTATTTGCAATATCCGTCTGATCTCTTCATCGCGACCAATAACCGGGTCTAATTTTCCAGCACGTGCCCTTTCGTTTAAGTTAATTGCATATTTTTCTAGTGAATTATAAGTATCTTCAGCCGTTTGGCTTGTTACTTTTGAACCTTTACGCAGTTCTTTTATCGCTTGTTTTAGGTATTTTTCAGTAACACCCTGGTCTTTCATCATTTCAGATATCTGACCTTTTGTATTTAAAAAACCTAAAATTAAATGTTCTATGGAAACATATTCATCGCCAAATTCTTTTGAGAAACTTATAGATTTTTGGATTGCCTGCTGACTTTCATTTGTTAAGTAAACATCAGCACCACTTACTTTCGGATAGGAATTTACAATGCTATCCAGTATTCTTTTAAAATTTTGTATATCAATATCTAGCTTTTTTAGTAAAAACGAAATCACATTTTCGTCAACTTCAAGTACTCCTTTTAATAAATGCCCCGTTTCAATTGCTTGATGACCGTAAGCCTGTGCCATATCCTGACCTTTGTGAATGGCTTCTTGTGATTTTATAGTAAAATTATTTAAGTTCATATTTTTTATTTTTTGTTTTTCAGAAGTTTAATGTGTCAAATTTACTGCCAGTGGACTCTTTAGTAAGTCCGTGTGTCAAAACGGCATGTATTTTTGCGGAAAAAAGACATTTTGTCAGCATGCATAATAATTGTTTCTATTAATGGCAGATATTGGGTAGTGAAATATTAAACTTTCATCAGTTTCCATTTTCCTTTTCTAAACAAAATAATGCCCCAAATAGTCATAAAGGTTTCAGAGGCAATAATAGCATAATACACACCTTTATCGTTAAAATCAGTATGCATTGCTAATAAATAGGCCAGAGGAATTTCTAAAAGCCAAAATGCAAAAAAGTTTATTTTTGTTGGTGTTGTGGTATCGCCTGCTCCATTAAAAGATTGTATCATAACCATGCCCATCCCATAAGCAATAAAACCAAAACTAATTATTCGTAATGCAATTGCACCTGTATTAATTACGTTTATATCATCACTTAAAATTCCAACAAAAAATCTTGGGAAAATAATAAATAAGATACTAAAGCCACCAAGAAATAACATGTTTGCATAGGCTGCAATCCAAACCGATTTTTCTGCTCGCTCAGGCTTATTTGCACCAAGGTTTTGTCCTACTAATGTGGCTGCTGCATTACTTAAACCCCATGATGGTAGTAAAATGAAAATAATTATACGTATGGCTACAGTATAACCGGCTAAAACAATGCTTCCAAATTCAGCAAGGATACGGAATAGTATAATCCAGCTTGATGTTGCTATAATTGACTGGCCTATTCCGCCCAGTGAAAGTTTTATTAAACGCAGAAATTCGTTAAGCTTAAATGCAAGATGTCTTAGCCTTACTACTACTCTTTGTTCTTTAAAGAATAATAAATATAGTTGGTAAATAACAGCAACTCCTCTTCCTATATTTGTTGCAATTGCAGCACCCATAATTCCAAGTTCAGGAAAAGGACCAATACCGAATATTAATAAAGGGTCTAAAACAAGGTTTATTAGGTTGGCTATTAATAATATTCGCATAGAGATAGCTGCATCTCCTGAGCTCCTGAAAATAGCATTTATGATAAAAAGCAGCATAATTACTACATTACCACTCATCATGATTAATGTGTACTGATAACCATCTTTTATCATTTGATGGGATGCACCCATTAATGCCAGAATTTCTTTGCTATATAAAAAGCCGGGAATTGATATAAGAAAGGATGCTGCAATTCCTGCATAAATAGCGTGAATTGCAGAAACTGAGGCTTTTTCAGGCTTTTTTTCTCCAAATCGACGGGCTACAATTGCAGTAGTTGCCACGCTTAAGCCTATTCCTATAGCATAAACTAAAGTCATTATTGATTCAGTAATACCTACAACTGCGCCAGCCTCAGGACTTATTTTAAGGACAAGATATATATCCACAACTGCAAAGATCGATTCCATAACCATTTCAAGAACCATGGGAACTGAAAGAAGTATAATCGCTCGCCTGATACTCCCTTCTGTAAAATCTTGATTTGTTCCTTTTATGGAATTGAAAATATCTTTGCCAACTGACTTAATTCTTGATATCGTTGAATTATATGACATTTTGAACTCAGCATTTTATTGGTGTAAAAAAGAAGTGCAAAGTAAACCTTTTAAATTCAGTGAGACAATTATTTCAGGAGCATTAGTGAATTGAAATAATCAAGTCGAACTAATCCTGAGTAAAGTCGAAGAATCTCTTGGGGGTGAAAAAGATTT
>JAOZNO010000711.1 GCA_029933755.1 Bacteroidales bacterium
TGAAAAAGTTCGGGTAAGGCGAACGTATGCAAACCCGTCAGACCGCTCGGAGCGGTCAGACGGATAAAGTTGCATAGTATTTCGGGTTTAAATTAAATTTTATATTTCTTATAATCAAAACAACAGCAATTCCAAATTACAATCAAAGCACTAATAAACAAATAAATGCCACAGATTCACAGATTAAAGACGTATTTATTAATTTTCACTAAAAACAAGCTTTGCTTGTTTTAGAATCTGTGAATTTGTGGCATATTTTTTTGCTGTAGGCCTAATAGTTAAAAATAATAATACTTATTTAATTGATACAATCTACCCCAAATTTGAGGTTTGACTTCACGCTAGTTTGCACTAATTACAGTACCCGAACCTGAAATGTCAACACTAATTGAAGGTCTACCTTTATAATACACATCACCACTACCAGAAATTTTCACATCCAGTGATTCTGTAGCAAATAATTTTGAAATTCCTGAACCTACCACATTAACAGAACAGTACTTCGATTCAAAATCAAAAGCATTAATATTACCTGAGCCACTGGTGTGATACCATGCAGATCCTGTTGACTCACCAATCAGAAATATATCACCTGAACCAGATATATTACTACTTATTTTTTGTGTTACTGTTTTTAACTTAATATCGCCAGAACCCGAAATGTTAATTTCCACCTCTGAAGCATTTGCTTCTACATCAATATTACCAGATCCACTTATGTTTAAAATAAGTTTTTCATCTGTTGTAAAGCTTGAATCAGTATAAATATCACCTGTGCCGCTTATTGATAGTTCTTTTAACTGATCCATGCTTAGATATACATTTATATCTTCTGATTTGCGTACATTTTGCTTAAACTTAAGGGTGAGTATACCATTATTTACAATCGTTTCAATATTATCAAAAATGTTTTGTTGTGCATCAATTTGGATACTCTCTGTCACACCTTTAGATATGTACACATTAGCCGGAATTTCAATAATAATTCCTTCTATTGAAAGCTGTTCAATATGGTTCGTAACTACAGAGCCATCACCTTTAATTCCTGTTAAGCTATAGTTCTCGCATGATGTAAATGAAAGTGCAAAGAATAAAATAATAATTAATCTTGTTTTTGTTTTAATATTTTTCATAATATTTTGTTTTAAATTTATTTTGTTGATTGTTGTTTTATATAATAATTGCTACTATTCAGTATGCTTATAGACCTCAACGAGTTAATCTGCGGCATTTTTTGACAATTAGGTGGCTAAGTAGTGCATGTCTATAAAGTCAGCATTTTAGAAAAACTTCGCAAGTTCAAAAAACTTTCTAAGTTAGTACTCAACTTGCAAAGTCTTTCAGACTTGGTAAGTTTCCAAGAAAAGCACACTTTATGGATAAACTCTAAGTAGTTACTAATAATTTACTAAAACCTTAAGCCTGCATTAAATCCGAAGTACATCTTCACATTTGCATTGTCATAGGTTTCATTGTAGAAATACCATGGTATAAAATCATTATTAATATTATCGCCAGAGGATATATCACTTACAAAAACATTATAACTTGGTCCTGCAAAGAATTCAAAACCCTTAGTAATTTTATAAGAAACATTTATTTTAAATGTTCCCAGGACATTAAGTGCTTTTGTCCATTGATTTTCATTAATATGACTACCCGTAACATCAATGTTCAGATTCATTTTTGGGCTAAGGCTAAGCTCACTACCCAAACCATAACCTACACTCCAGTAAAAAGTATCTTTAAAAGGATTTATACCTGCTGTAAAAATATTATAAAAGTGTTTTACTCCGGTTTTAGCAGTTACATTACCGTATAATGACTCATTTGCACTAACTTCAAATTTATGGTAACCATGTTTTACCACACTAATAAAACCAATAGGAACTCCATCTACCGAATCCGCAACATTAATAAATGCTAGTTGAACACCATTTACTTTTTTAGCTACATTAACAAATCCAGCTAGCTGTACACCTTTCACATCACCTTTGCTTACATTACTAAAAGCAGAAAATTGAGCACCGGTTAAATCCCCAGAAACAACATTGCTAAAACCTGTAATTAACCAGCCATCTGCATTTCCTTTTATTATATTAGTAAAGCCACTAGCTGATAGCCCTGTCATATTGCTCATATTCAGGTTCATAAATCCGGCTAGCTGAAATCCATCCATATTGTTAGCTACCTGATTGTAAAAGCCTGCCAACTGAATACCCTGTGTTTTTCCTGTATTAATATTGGTAAAACCTGATACTTGTCCACCAAAAACATCACCTTTATTAATATTAGCGATACCACCAAGTTCAAAATACTTGACACCACCATTATAGCCTGCAAGCATATTAAATGAAAATTTATTTGAATACTTATATGATGAAATTCCTGCTGTACCCAAAGGAGGAAAAAATGTTAACTGAAAAGCTTTTGTTTCTTTTTCAGATACAATATCGTCATTTTGTTCCTGTGCAAAAACATTGTTATTTAAAAGTATTATTGATAGGAAAATACTGATTACTAGTTTTATTTGTTTCATTTTATTTCTTTTAAATTATCATTATTAATTTTAAAGGGTTTAATCGGTGCTCTGTTTACCCTTCGTTTCTACTATGACAACCAAAGTTTTTATTACCCCTATCCTGTTTTTGTTTTTTTTAATGTTGAGTCTGCTCCGAAAAGTATGATTTTCTGTATTTAGCCACTAAGCAGGTTCTTAACAGGCGGATATACAGACTAACACGTTTTTGATTGGCTGTGGTTTAAATGTTCTATGAAATCAGAATAGACATAGAGATTAAATATTAAGGGTTAACGCTTAAGTAAGACCCCAAATCCGCTGGCTAGCGGAGCATAAGCTCAGAGCATAATAAAAGGTTTAAACATTGCTCGGACTTTTTTCATTAAGCC
>JAOZNO010000712.1:0-1473 GCA_029933755.1 Bacteroidales bacterium
AGCAATTTTTGTTAAGCTATTTCCAATTTTTACAAGTCCCGGATTACCCATTACTTTAAATAAAAGATAGGCTTTATTAAGTTGAGCATTTGATTTGCTTTTGAAAGCAATTTCTGTATTTTCAAAATTTATATGAAGCTTGTTTTGTGTTAAATTATCTGACATATCTTTAATAATTTAAGTTTGGTTATTAAAAAATCGGATATTAAAAAACTGTTTTATAATTTTGCTGCAATATTAATAACTAATTTTGAACAAAACATGTTAAAAGTAATTATTAATACATGGAAAAAATATGTTAAAAATCATATTATTTTGTATAACATGAGTTGGTAACAAACTGACAATAACCTGATTAATTCATAAGTTTATTAGGTGCATTATTAATTGTCTATAAATAAGTAGTTTAAAACAACTCAGTGAAATGTTTTAAAATAATAAATTTACCAAAGGTGCATTTTCTTTTTGCTGGACTTTTCGTTGCAAACCTTTTGCAGTATAAGTATACAGCTTTAAGGTTCGACACCTCAATTCCAACAAAGAAAAAACGCATGAATTAACCAGAATAAAGATATACCTATGAGTACTCAGTTAATTTCTGATATAATATTTACTAATAACATTAGTGATTTACCGTTTTTGTTTGATGCCTATACAAATAAAAAAACTTTTATTTTAGTAGATGAAAACACCAGGCAATATTGCTATCCATTGCTTGAAAAATATTTGTCTGAAAATACTCATTTAATTAGTATTAAAAGTGGTGAAGAAAATAAGAATATCGAAACTTTAAAACTAATTTGGGAAGCTTTAAGTAAAAATGGGGCAGATCGAAAATCTTTACTAATTAATCTTGGTGGTGGCGTTATAGGTGATATGGGTGGATTTGCAGCTTCAACTTTTAAACGAGGAATTGATTTTATTAATATTCCTACCACTTTATTATCACAGGTCGATGCTTCGGTAGGTGGTAAAACCGGCTTTGATTTTTTGGGTTTAAAAAACGAAATAGGTTGTTTTAATGCTCCTGTTAAAGTAATTATTCATCCCGGATTTTTAAAAACATTAGATAATGATAATATTACTTCAGGCTTTGCAGAAATGATTAAGCATGCTTTAATTTTTGATGCTGAGCATTATGAAAAATTAAAAGAACTAAACTTAAATAGGAATGAAATTAATTACGAAAAACTTTTAAATTTGATTAAAAAATCAGTGCAGATAAAGGAGTATTTTGTTAAAAACGATCCATACGAAGCTAACATAAGAAAAGCATTAAATTTTGGACATACTTTTGGTCATGCAATTGAAAGTTTTTTAATGAATACGGATAAGGAATTACTACACGGAAAAGCTGTTGCTTTTGGGATGATATTTGAGTTATTCCTTTCAAATAAAAAATGTTCTTTTCCAATAAGCCAGCTTCTTGATATTTCTGAATATATTACAAATACTTATGGAAGGTTTGAATAC
>JAOZNO010000712.1:1573-2907 GCA_029933755.1 Bacteroidales bacterium
CCAGCTTCTTGATATTTCTGAATATATTACAAATACTTATGGAAGGTTTGAATACACAAAAGATAATTACGAAGCTTTTTACAAATTAATGCAACACGACAAAAAGAATGATAATGAGGAAGTTAATTTTACTTTATTATCTGATATTGGCAAAGCAGAAATAAACCAAACCGCAAGCAAACAAGAAGTTTTTGAGGCTTTTGATTTTTATTTGCAGTTGAAGTAAATTCAAATAGCTTAGTTTTATTAAATTAATAATATGTTAATATGATTATAGTTACAGGATCAGCTGGTTTTATAGGCAGTGCACTCGTAAGTAAATTAAATTCAGAGGGCTTTAAGGATATTGTTCTTGTAGATAATTTTTCAAATGCTGAAAAGAATAAAAATCTGGAAAATAAAACTTTTACAGAAAAAGTTGATCGGAATGAGTTTTTTACTTGGTTAGATGATAATCATAAATATGTTCAGTTTATATTTCATATTGGTGCACGAACTGATACCACAGAGTTTGATGTAGCTATTTTTGATAAACTAAACCTTGCTTATACCAAAAGCGTTTGGAAGGCTTGTGTAAAGTATGGCCTGCCTTTGGTATATGCATCATCAGCAGCAACTTATGGGATGGGTGAGCATGGTTATACTGATAATCATGAAATTGTAAATAAGCTAAAACCATTAAATCCTTATGGCGATTCAAAAAACGATTTTGATAAATGGGCATTGGCACAGAAAGAAAAACCATATTTTTGGGTAGGTCTTAAATTTTTTAATGTTTACGGGCCAAATGAGTTTCATAAAAGCAGAATGGCTTCGGTAATTTTTCATGCACATAAGCAAATTAACGAAACGGGTAAAATGAAGCTTTTCCGTTCGCATAATCCTGATTTTAAAGATGGTGAGCAAATTAGGGATTTTGTGTATGTAAAAGATGTGGTTAAAGTATTACATTTCTTTTTAAATCACCGTAAAGATTCCGGTTTGTATAACCTTGGAACTGGAAAGGCTCGAACATTTCTTGATCTTGTAAAAAATACTTTTAAGGCAATGGGTGTTGAAGAAAATATTGAGTTTGTTGATACCCCTGAAGATATTCGTGATAAATATCAATATTTCACTGAAGCAAATATGGAAAAACTTACTAGTATAGGTTATTCTGAAGGTTTTTCCTCTTTAGAAGAAGGAATAGAAGACTATGTACAGAATTATTTAATGGGTAAGAATTATTTTTAACCTGAGTTTGATGTAGGGATTTAGATAAATTGCTGAAAATCAATAGCCCCGTCTCTTTAGCGATTGTGTAAAAATGAAATTACAGATAATTATTTTGAGTT
>JAOZNO010000056.1 GCA_029933755.1 Bacteroidales bacterium
CAACCGATTATATACGAACTTGATGCAAGCAAAGTAGATAAACAGGCAAAAACCACTAACCTGAAAGTAGAACCCCACCTAGATGCGGAAATACAATTTGCCGCTAACAGTAGGTATTTTATGCGTAAGGGTAAACCATGGTTTCCGCTCATGGGTGAATTTCATTATAACCGATACCCTCATCAATACTGGGAAGAGGAAATACTGAAAATAAAAAGTGCCGGCTTATCCATTGTAGCTACTTATGTTTTTTGGAACGCGCATGAAAACCCCAAAGGGGTTTGGGACTGGGAAAACGACCAGAACCTCAGGCGTTTTGTTGAATTATGCAAAAAACATGATATGTATGTTTGGCTACGAATCGGCCCCTGGGCTCATGGTGAACAACTTTATGGAGGTCATCCAAAATGGATTAACCGAATGTTGAAAAAACGCACAGACAGCCCAAAATATCTTAAAGAAGTTACAAAACTATTTCAGCAAATTGGCGAGCAAACTGCCGGATTGTATTATAAAAATGGCGGTTCTGTTATAGGTGTACAGTTAGAAAATGAATACGCCAAAGGTAAAAAAGACCATATCGCTACTTTGCGAAAAATAGCCCTTGACAAAGGCATTACACCGGTATATTTCAGTATTACCGGAAACAGTGTTTTTAACGACAAGGAATTTGACACCTTCCCCCTTCAGGGTGGTTACCCATACCGGGGTTGGGAAAAAGGTGGTGGCATGGCAACTGATGATTTTTTATTTGCCAATGATCAATGGATTATGACAGAGGATTTTGGTAAATTGTATTACGACCTGGATTTATATCCCAAAGGTACCTGCGAACAAGGCTGCGGCAGCCAGATGACCTATAAAAATCGTTTTGTAGTTGAACCACATGTAATTGAAGCCCATTTGCAAAACCAAATTGGTCGTGGCATGAACTTAATTGGCTATTATATGTTTCAAGGCGGTACACAAATGCCCGGACTAAAAGAATCCGGCTATCCAGAATCGTATGATTTTCAAGCACCCATAAGTGAATTTGGTTTTTTAAGGCCGTCTTATAAATATTTAAAAATTCTGCACTATTTCATTAATGATTTTGGCGAAGATTTGGCACAAACTGCAGTGGTATATCCCAAAAACCAGGTGAAAGATGAGCAAAATACGGATAGCCTTCGTTATGTGGCACGTATTTCGGGTAATTCAGGTTTTGTTTTTTTAGGAAACACACAGGTACGTATTGATATGCCCGATAAGCATTTTAAACTGCGCATAAAGCTACCCAAGGAAACCATTGAGTTTCCCCGAAATGAATTTCTTTTAAAAGGGCAAACCACAGCAATACTTCCAATTAATCTTTGTTTAAATAAGGCACTTTTAAAATACGCCACAGTGCAAGCATTAAGCAGAATTGAAAATAATAATGAAGAGTTTTTATTTTTTATGCAATTAAAAGATGTTCAAGCCGAATTGGCTTTTGATGCAACAACAGTTAAAGATATAAGCTCAGAGAGTTGGAATAAAGAAGTAAAACAAGGCGTAATTTATTTGATAGCTAAAAACGACGAGCCAAGCCCTATAACAATAATGGATAAGGAAGGTTTAAAATCTACTATTGTTTTATTAAACAGGGAACAAGCCGAAAATGCCTGGCGAACACAATTTTACGAACAAGAGTATTTAATTATATCAAAAGCTGATTTAATGTTCTATGATAATAAAATAGATTTAAGGCAAGTTGGTGAAAATCAATTCTCTTTTGATATATATCCAGCTATAAAACAAGATTTATTTTATGAAAACGCAGTTTTAAAAGCTAGTCAAAACGGTATTTTTCAACATTTCGATTTATCTGAAAAAAAACAAGATACAGACTTGGTAATAAACAAAATAGAAAAAAACAAATATACTGTTCAATTGCCTGATTCGCTGCCCAACAATTTAAGCGACTTATTTTTAGATATAAGTTATTTAGGAGGAAGTGCTACAGCAAAAAATAATGGTGAAATTGTAACTGATAATTTATATAACGGAACTAACTGGCTTTTTGGTTTAAAGCGATATATAAAGAAAAATACACAGATAGAAATTGATTTTGAGGCATTTTCCTGGCAGAATAACATTACCGGTGTTCCAAAAGAACTGGTAAAAAAAATAAAAGAAAACGGTGCTGAAATTTTAGAGATAAAAGTACTGCCGCAATATAATGCGATATTAAAAACAGGTAATAATTAGGCAATAATGGTCAAGTATAAAGTTTTAATATAAATGATGCATGTCTATGGAGTCAAGTTCTTTTGAAAACTTACCAAGTCATACAGACTTTGCAAGTTAAGTATCAACTTAGTAAATTTAGACAAACAATAACTTTGTGGACGAACTCAATTAAACAAAATATTAGGTATGAAAAAAATAAAGATTATTCTATTAACGGGATTGGCTTTTTTATTAGCCAATCAAATTTTGGCTCAATCAGACCATATATTATGGTATAAACAAGCCGCCAAACATTTTGAAGAAACGCTGGTACTTGGAAACGGCAAAATGGGCGCATCTGTTTTTGGCGGCATAAAATCTGACAAAATATATTTGAATGATGCAACACTATGGTCTGGCGAGCCTGTTAATGCAAATATGAACCCCGAAGCTTATAAGAACATTCCGGCCATAAGGGAAGCTTTGAAAAATGAGAATTACCAACTTGCAAACGAACTTAACAAAAAGTTACAAGGCTCTTTTTCAGAATCTTTTGCGCCTCTTGGTACAATGTCCATTAATTTTAAGCATAAAAAATCAGTTGAAAAATACTATCGAGAACTGGATATCAGTACAGCTATTGCAAAAGTCAGTTATGAAATTAGTGGTGTAAAATACACACGTGAGTATTTTGTTTCCCATCCTGATAAGGTGATGATTATTAAACTTACAGCAAGCAAAAAAAAGGCTTTAAACTTTGATATTGATTTTAATAGCAAACTGAAATTCAAAACTTCGGTAGATAAAAACGTATTTGCCGTAAATGGTTACGCACCTTATCATACAGAGCCTTCGTATCGTGGCATGGTGAAAGATGCAGTTGTTTTTGACCCAAACCGTGGCACCAGGTTTACAAGTTTGTTTGAAGTTAAAAGTACCGATGGTAAAATTACTGTAAAAAATGATGGTTTGGAACTGCAGAATGCCAGCGAGGCAATTATTTATGTTTCAATTGCCACTAGTTTTAGTGGTTTTGATAAAAATCCAGCTACTGAAGGTCTGGATCACCAAGCAAAAGCATCAGGGCAATTATTAAAAGCCTTAACAAAAACTTATGCCGATTTAAAAACAGCGCATATTAACGATTATCAGCACTTTTTCAATCGTGTACAACTTAATTTGGGCAAAACATCCGCCCCAAACCTGCCTGCCGATGAACGTCTGAAACGTTATGATAAGGGCAAAGAAGACAAGATGCTTGAAGTTTTGTATTTCCAGTTTGGCCGCTATCTATTAATTTCCAGTTCACGCACCAAGGCTGTTCCTGCCAACTTGCAAGGAATTTGGAATCCACATATTCGTCCGCCATGGAGTAGTAACTACACAATGAATATAAATCTTGAAGAAAACTACTGGCTTGCCGAAAACACCAATCTTTCGGAAATGCACCTTCCTTTAATTGATTTTATCGGTAATTTGGCTAAAACCGGAAAAATAACAGCCAAAACCTTTTATGATGCTGACGGTTGGACAGCTTGCCACAATTCAGATATTTGGGCAATGAGTAACCCTGTTGGCGATTTTGGCAAAGGCGACCCGGTTTGGGCAAACTGGAACATGGGTGGGGCTTGGTTAAGCACTCACTTGTGGGAACATTACATTTTTACACAAGATATTGATTTTCTAAAAGATAAGGGCTACCCACTTATGAAAGGTGCAACACAATTTTGCCTTAGTTGGTTGGTTGAAGATGGCAAAGGCCACCTAATTACATCGCCCAGTACATCGCCCGAAAATGTATTTATCACAACCGATGGTTACAAAGGCTCTACCCTATATGGTGGAACCGCTGATTTATCAATGATTAGGGAATGCCTGCAACAAACCATCAAGGCTTCTGAAATACTTGGTGTGGATAATGAATTCAGAACAGGGATGCAACAAGCTCTGGCTAAATTATATCCATATCAAATAGGTAAAAAAGGCAATTTACAGGAATGGTACTTCGATTGGGAAGATGTAGAACCTCAACATCGTCACCAGTCACACCTTTTTGGGCTTTATCCCGGACATCAGGTAACACCTGACCAAACGCCTAATCTTGCAAACGCCTGCCGTAAAACACTCGAAATTAAAGGCGATGAAGCAACAGGTTGGTCAATAGGCTGGCGCATAAACCTTTGGGCAAGACTTTGGGATGGTAACCACGCCTATAAATTGTATCGTCAATTATTGCATGCTGTGGAACCGGATGGGGTAAAAATAAAAATGCAAAAAGGTGGTGGTACTTATCCCAATTTACTTGATGCGCACCCGCCTTTCCAAATTGATGGAAATTTTAGTGGTGCAGCAGCCGTAGCCGAAATGTTACTGCAATCAACAGACGATAAAATTATATTACTGCCTGCCCTGCCTGATGCCTGGGCAAACGGCTCAGTAAAAGGCTTAGTTGCCCGGGGTGGTTTTGTGCTTGATATTGAATGGGAAAAAGGGAAACTTGTTTCGGCTATTATATACTCAAAAACAAATGCTAATACCAAAGTAAAATATAACAAAACAGTAAAAGAAATAGCTCTTAAAGAAGGTGAATCTTATAGATTCACAGCTAATTAGAGTAGTAGAATTATAAAACAAATATTTATATTATGATCAAAACTACATTTTTATCAATAGTTATTTTTTTAAACCTGTCAATTATTCAGGCGCAACAAAACTCTTTGCGTTGGAATATTAACGATCAAGGGGGTATCACATGGACAATCAATGAACAAATACCTCATTACGATCATATTGAAATGAGTGGTAAAAAAATGTCTGTTGTAGTTGCTTATGGTGTTAATGCAGATGGCACTTTCAGCATAAAAAGGGATTTGGTATGGCCGATGTTACGAACCATCCCAAACAATACACATGCCAGTCTGATGCATGAATTTACCGATAATACGATAAACTCACTAAAGATAAATGGGTTTGCTGCTAAAGAAATTGTAACAAATATTTCATTAAATGGGACTATTGTAGTAAACAGCAAGATTGGTAATGGTGTTCAATTAGAGCGCATTATCTTCCCATCTACAGATAAACCTGTATATTGCGAGAAATACCTGTTAAGCAATACTTCCTCAAGTTCAGTTTCAATAAAAATACCCGAATTATCAAAGGTTACAGTTACTGAAAAGAAAAAAGGTGTTTATGGAGCTTATACCCTTACATACAAAACTACAGGATATGGCACGTTTACAGTTGCGCCCGGAAAATCAAAAGAATTTGACTTGACCATTATAGGAATAAAAAACGGTGAGGATTTTAGTGAAATTGATATAGATGCAGAGCTTGAAAAACGAAAGGCTTTTATAAATCAAATTTGGGACAGGCTGATATTAGAAACACCTGACACAGTTTTGAACAGCACATTTGCTTTTGCCAAAATAAGGGCATCCGAAAGTATTTACGAAACCAAAGGCGGTCCAATGCACGGCCCCGGTGGTTTGTCGTATTATGCTGCAATATGGGCAAATGACCAAGCAGAATATGTGAATCCATTTTTTCCATATCTTGGTTATGATTATGCAAATAAATCAGCAATTAACTCTTATGAGTGGTTTGCAAAGTTTATGAATGATGATTATATACGCATTCCAAGTTCGATTATTGCCGAGGGGGATGATATTTGGCAAGGTGCAGGTGACCGTGGAGATGCTGCAATGATTGCCTATGGTGCAGCTCGTTTTGTTATGTCGTATGGCGACAAGGCTACAGCAGAAAAACTATGGCCATTGATTGAATGGTGCCTTGAATATAATCACAGAAAATTGAATGAACAGGGTGTGGTTGCATCAAAAACAGATGAACTTGAAGGACGTTTCCCTACGGGAAAAGCGAACCTATGCACCTCGTCGCTATATTACGATGCGCTGTTGTCTTCTGCCTGGTTAGGAAAATCATTAGGTAAAGATGAAAAATTACTCGATGCCTATTTAAAAAAAGCAGAGTATTTGAAAGGGAATATTGATACATATTTTGGCGCAAATGTAATGGGCTTTGATACCTATCGCTACTATAAAAAAAATAAAAAATTGCGAGCATGGATATGTATTCCCTTAACTATGGGAATATACGACCGTAAAGAAGCTACGATCAATGCACTTTTTTCACCTGAATTATGGACAGATGACGGTTTGGCAACCGTATCAGGTGACAAAACATTTTGGGACAGGGCTACTTTATACGGTTTAAGGGGCGTGTTGGCTGCCGGGGATACCAAAAGGGGCATTGAATATTTAAAAAAGTATTCCGAAAGAAGATTGCTGGGTGACCATGTACCATACCCTGTTGAGGCATATCCTGAAGGTGGCCAAAAACATCTTTCGGCTGAAAGCGGGCTTTATGCACGTATTATTACCGAAGGATTGTTTGGTATTCGCCCTACCGGACTTAAATCGTTTAATTTAACACCACAGCTTCCACTTGGGTGGGATAAAATGAGCCTAAGAAAAATCCATGGTTTTGGTGACTTGTTCGACATTGAAATTACAAAGACAAACAAAGGGATAAAAGTACGTATACTAAAAGAAGGAAACGTTTTTAAAGAGTTTGAAATAGCTTCAGGGAAAACTGTTGCAATTAATATTTACACATAAAATAATGAATAAAACATCAAAACACATTGTTCTTGCATTCATAATAATATTGGTATTGCAAAACATAATGTTTGCACAGATGAATGAAGCGAATAGCCTAGAAATAAATGCCGCTGATTTTGGGGTCATACCAAACGATGGTATTGACGACCAGGAAGCATTGCAAAATGCAATTAACCAATGTAAAAGTAAAAAAGCTACAACACTTTTTATACCACCGGGCGTATATGATATTATTGATGAGGACGCAATTACCTTAATGAACGATATTATGGATTGGAAATATGGCAAAAACCCACAAGATATTATCTTCACCCCATATTTCCCTTATGCTAAAGGTCTGGATTTTAATGGACTAAAGAATGTTTATGTAAAAGCCATTGGCGCTAGTTTGCTTTGCAGCGGATGGATGGAACCCGTTTCGTTGGAAAATTGCGAAAACATCACCATAGAAGGCTTAACGATTGACTATAAGACAATTCCACACAGTGAAGGCAAAGTAATTCAGGTAAAAAAGAAATACATAGATGTGGAATTAAAAGACAATCAATGGTTAAGGGATAAAATGTTGATAACCCGTATTATGTTTTGGGATTTGCAAAAAAACAGGCTGTTGGGAAAATCGGTTTACCATCCATTCAAAACGAAAAAAATTAACGAACATACAATCCGTATCTACACAAAAACAAAACCCGGGATGCTCGGAACCATTGCCTTAATGAACCACACTTTTCATTTCAGGCCGGCTATATTAATCATTGAAGCTAAAAATACGATATTGAAGCAGGTAACTATACATTCGCAGCCAGGTATGGGCATTGTCGGGCATCGTTCACACAATATATTAATGGAAGAACTAAGGGTTATTCCAGCAGAAGGTTATTACCAGTCAACCAATACCGATGCTACGCATTTTACTTCCTGCACCGGCTTAATTAGGTTTGATGGGTGTATGTTTATAGGTCAAGGTGATGATGCGACAAATGTTCACGGATATTATCATAAATTTACGAAAGATTTGGGCAAGCAGTCGTACGAAATTAAATTAGAAGACCATTGGACAACACACGCCTGCGTACTCGATTTCCCCGATGTAGGTGATACTGTAGAAATTGTTAGAAAAAAAACGCTTGAAGTTGTTGATTCGATGATTGTTGTGAAAATTGACACTTTTCAAAAACAATGGAAAAGCATAATAAAACTAAACCATCCATTACCTGAAAAAATTGAGGATTATTATTTTATCGATATAAGTCAGCTACCAAGTCTAGATTTTGTAAACTGTTCCGTAGGAAGCCATTTGGCAAGAGGCGTTTTAGTGAAGACACGGAACGTACTAATCGAAAACAATAGTTTTAGAGGCGGTACGGGAACAGCCATCCATATTGGTGCGGAAGGTGATTGGCGCGAAGGACCCGGTTCGGTTAATGTTACTATTAAAAATAACCGTATAACTGAATGTGGAAGAGGCGATGGGACTAATAATGGTGCCTGTGGAATTGCCATAAACGTAAAAGCACCTGACAAAACTGTCCCTGGCATACATAAAAACATCATTATAGAACAAAACATAATCAAGGGTGAAAATGCCTTTGTCGGCATTTCTGTTCGGGGTGCAAATAATGTGCAGATTTCAGGCAATCAATTTTCCGGTTGTAAAGAAAATATTAAAGTTAAATATTCAACAAAGGTAAAAATACAATAGATAACACATCAACTTCTATAACGAGACATAAAAACATGATAAAATACACTAAATTAAAATCTTGCACCAAACAATTATCAAAATTTATTGCCCTGTTTTTACTAATACAAATAATAGGAAATAATAGTCTTGCCCAAAGCAACTTTAAGCACGATTACTCTCAAACACTGGTTATGAAACTTGGTATTTCGGTACCAGATCAAAAAGGCGGAACCAGAATAATAAACACTTTTGAGGATGCACTCGAAATTATAAAAAAAGCAGATAAACTCTCACTTGGCGTAGCAAAAATTATTTATTTGGTAGGCTGGCAATACAACGGACACGATGATAAGTATCCTGCATTTTTCGAGGTAAATAAAGCTATGAAAAGGAAAGGGGATAAAACCGCAGAAGAAAGCCTGATGTGGTTAATGCGTGAGGCAAGAAAATATAACACAACCGTAAGCCTGCACATAAACATGACGGATGCGTATGATGACAGCCCTTTATGGGACAGCTATGTTAAGAACGACTTACTGGCAAAAAAACAAAATGGCAAATTAAAAGTGATAGGCAACTATAACAGTAAAAAAGCATATCAGATAATTTACAAAAACGAATGGGAGGCCGGATATACCCAGATGCGAATTGATAGTTTGTTAAAATTATTACCACCACTAAAAGAAGCCGGGACTATTCATGTTGATGCATGGATAGCAAGGGGTAGCAAAGGTCATCATGTGTCAAAAAAAGAAGAGCAAAAATACCAAAAGAAAGCCGCAGCTTATTGGCAAAAACAAGGAATTGACATTACCAGCGAATGGGTTATGGATTACATGCTTGGATTTGTTCCTTTTGCCTGGCATTTTAACAAAATGGATCAGGCAGGATATTTAAAAAACCCGGCAAATGTTTATACTGGTAGCAGCTTAAATCCTGACTTAAAAAGAACTGATTTTGCGCTTGGTTTCCTTTTTGGCAAAAGTATGTACGGCGAAACGGTATTCCCAAGTTTACACAGCAACAAACGTGTTGAAGAATGGGAAAAACTGTTTGCTAAAGATTTTTACCTAAACTGTTTGCAGTATTTTTATCTGAACAAACTAAAACGCTTAAAAGTTGAAGGCAAAGGCAAAAACCGCATAGCTTATTTTTCTGAAAATGTAAAAGTTTCTTTGGCAGATAGTACGGTTACCAAAGGTAATTATCTTTTACGTAAGAATAATTTTGTTGTTTTTCCTGTAGTATGGAAAAAAGAAAAGGTGTTGGCAACTTATAGTCTGCATGAAATCACAAAAGATTTGGTGCTGCCTGATTCATGGAGCAATGAAAAAGAGATTTCTATCTATTCAGTAACTGAATATGGTGAAAATTTTATAAGGAATATTGCAGTTAAAAATAATAGAATATTGATTACCATGCAAGCAGGTGTTCCTTATTTGATTAAACCAAAATCAATTGATTAAAAGTATAAAAGTGGCTTGTCCATTATAATAAAAATAGTCTAATACTAAAAAAACATGAATAAAATAAAAAGAATATCAATGAGCCTATTGGGGTTCATAGCAGTAACTTTTATAGTAAATGCCCAAACATTTGTAGAGCTTGAAAACCTCGAAATTTCAGCCGCACAGCAAAGCTATGCTTCGGCTGTAAAAAATAAATCGGTTGTTGGTGAAGATATTTCCATTGCAGGCGAAAAGTTTACTAAGGGAATAGGTGTTCATTCAAAATCAATTTTACGGATTAAAATAAATAACGGTCAACGATTTACAGCAAAGGTAGGTGTAAATGACAGAACGATTGATTATTCGCTAAAAACAGTTAAAACAATTCCTTTAACGGATGGTAAACGGATATTTTACAATGTTACCGAAACCGACAAACAGTTTATTGGTGTTGAAGGAGAAAATGGAACAGTTGATATAGGCAGTGTTGTTTTCAAAGTACTACATAATGGCAAAACAGTTTTTAACAGTGGAATTATGCGTCAGGGGGATAAAGCTAAGGGTATTGACTTAAAAGTAAAAGGTGGTATTTTAGAACTTGTTGTTGAAGATGCCGGAGATGGTGAAAGTGGCGATCATGCCATTTGGATAAATCCTAAAATTGAATATTTTGAAATTGCACCAGTTATAGTAGAACCAGACTATAATGGTGAGAAGATTTTACAGTCGGATGCACTTAATTCAAAACTCAACAAATTAATTGCAAATTTGCCTGAAATAAAAATGCCACTTGCTCAGCCGGAATATGATTGGCTTATAAATAACGAAGCGGCAAAAGCAAAAGTTTACAAAACCAAAAGTGGAAAAGATATCGTTTTAACCAATGGCTTAATTGCCCGTATTTTTCGTGTGAACCCAAATCTCGCAACCATTGATTATGTTAATCAAATGACAGGTGAGAGCATTTTACGAGGGGTTTCTAACGAAGGGACTTTAACTATTGATGGTAAAGAGTATTCCATTGGTGGATTAAGTGAACAGCCCGAATATGGATACACTTTAATGAAATGGATTGATGCTTTATCAATTATTCCAAACTCTTTTATTGTTGAAGATTTTGAAGTGAAAGAGATTACAGACCGAATGGAATGGAAAAGAGTACGCTGGGCAGGAAATGATAAAATGCCAAGCGGGAAAGAATTAATTTT
>JAOZNO010000713.1 GCA_029933755.1 Bacteroidales bacterium
TCTAACAATCTGAAAAACAGCCGGTGAGTCTTCAAACTTAATTTCCGTTTTAGTAGGATGTATATTTATATCAATTTTATCCGGATTAATATCAAAATATATAAAATAGGCAGCTTGTGTATTTGTAGGAATAAGGTTCTCATAAGCAAGTGTTACAGCTTTATGAAAATAAGCATGCCGCATAAACCTTTTGTTTACAAAAAAGAACTGATTTGTAGACTTTTTCCTGGCTTGTTCAGGCTTTCCAATATATCCTTTAACTGTAACTAAACTGGTTTCAACATCAACCGGAATAAGATGTTGTCCCATATTATTACCGAAAACATGTAAAATACGTTGTTGATGATTGGCAATAGGCAAATTGTAAATTTCACTACCATTATGTTTCAAACTGAAAGATATATCCGGATAACATAATACAATCCGTTGAAACTGAACTAAAATATGGCGTAGTTCTGTATTGTCAGATTTTAAAAACCTGCGCCTTGCCGGGATATTAAAAAATAAGTTTTTAACAATGAAATTACTTCCTTTTGCACATGAAATAAACTCTTGCTCTTCAATCTCAGAGCCACTAATTTTAATGTGTGTACCCAATTCTTCTGATTCGGGCTTTGTTTTTAACTCAACTTGCGCAATCGCAGCAATTGAAGCAAGTGCTTCGCCCCTAAAACCCATGGTACGGATTTCAAAAAGGTCTTCTGCTTTTTTAATTTTAGAAGTTGCATGTCGTTCAAATGCTAATCGGGCATCGCTTTGCGACATGCCATCTCCATCGTCAATTACCTGAACTAAAGTACGTCCGGCATCTTTAATAATCAACTGAATTTTTTTAGCACCGGCATCTATGGAATTTTCTACTAATTCTTTCACCACCGAAGCAGGGCGTTGAATTACTTCACCGGCAGCAATTTGGTTGGCAACAGAATCCGGCAATAACTGAATGATATCTATCATTTGGGAACTTATACTTTTACTTTCTTTTAAAAATCTTTAAAAACGTCTTTTACTTCATAAAGAAAAAATCAATATTTTAAAACACAACGCTTAGCCTTACCCTAACCCACTCCCAATTAAACCTTTAATGAGAAACATTATATAATCATATTTATAAATGATATAAACAACAAGTGAAAGAATAATAGTAATAACAAGCCATCTTCGGCTTATAATATAGCTTTCTGCTGCAATAGATGGGCGACTTTCTATAGAGTGCCTCATTTGCCCTTTTATATTGGGAACATAAACTCCTTTCTCATTCACAGCTCCACTTATACCGGCATCACGTTTAGCCCTTTCAACTCTTTGTTCAAACTCTTCCTTATCAGCATCGTAATACCTTGTTTTTAAATCAAAGGTTTTAGTAGATGGTAATTTAAATAATGATGGTATGGCCATTTTATTTATCTTTAAATATACTACAAAGATACCGTTTTTTTCAATATTTACGAACTCCTTACTTATTAGGTTTATCTTGCAATTATTATTATCTAACAATTTTAAGGCGTTTTTATGCGTAGATTTACTAAATTTGCAGTATAGATTAATAAAGTAGGGAGGTTAAATTGGCGAAAGAAATAAAACAGAAGGACGAAAGTCAGAATATTGCATCGCAAATAAGTCCATGGAAAATGCTTTGGCCAATTTCTATAGGTTTAGGCGTTGTTGCGTATTTACTATATGATAATTTTGATGTCAAAGCCTTTGATGTTGTTAAATTCACATGGAACTCGTTTTTTTGGCTATTTGTGGCTGTTTTGCTTATGCTTTTCAGAGATTTAGGATATGTCTTTAGAATAAGAGTTTTAACGGATAACAAACTTAACTGGCGTCAGGCAATCAGAGTTATCATGCTCTGGGAGTTTACTTCAGCAATTACCCCTTCAGCTGTGGGCGGTACCGGACTGGCTGTTATCTATGTAAATAAAGAAGGTATAAGTATTGGCAGAAGTACTGCGGTAGTTATGGCTACCTCATTTCTTGATGAATTGTATTTCATACTCATGTTTCCATTGCTGCTTTTGTTTATTAATGTTGAAAAACTATTTATGGTTAGTGGAATTGAGTCCTATTCCAGAGAGTTCCTGGTTCTTGCCATAATTGGGTATTCTGTTAAATTGATTTATACTGTATTTATTAGTTATGGTTTGTTCAAAAACCCTCGCATGATAAAAAAAATACTGTTTAATGTTTTCAGTATTAGATTTTTAAAAAAATGGCGATATTCTGCAACTCAAGAAGGAAATGAAATTATGGATAGCTCAAAAGAACTTAAAAAGAAGTCCTTTTCTTTTTGGCTAAAAGCTTTTGGTGCAACTGTTTTCTCCTGGACTTCGCGCTACTGGGTGGTGAATGCAATGTTTGTAGCTTTTTTTGTTATTAATGAACATGCATTGCTTTATGCTCGCCAATTAGTTATGTGGATTATGATGTTAGTTAGTCCTACACCGGGAGGCAGTGGTTTTACAGAATTTGTTTTTACTGAATATCTTGGTGATTTTCTGCCACAAGTAGCCGGAATTGTTGTTTTAATGGCTACCCTATGGCGACTAATTACCTACTATCCTTATTTAATAATAGGAGCGATTATTGGTCCGTCATGGATAAAGGATAAGTTTGGAAAGAAGTAAGCTGGCAGTATTCAGTCAACAGTGTAGTGTTACTAAGTAGCAATACACACATTACGGTCTTTGAATTTGACAACATAATCGTATAAGACAAAGCTATATTTACATCAGTAATATTTTTGACAAGCTGCTTACTTTATGTTTCCTGATTATATTAAATCACATATTTTCACATAGATAAAACAGTGATTATAAGGATAATGTAAGCTTTACTAAGAAAAATTAAGAATAGTTAATTTGCCTATTAATTTGCAAAGGTTTACTTTTGTATCTAT
>JAOZNO010000714.1 GCA_029933755.1 Bacteroidales bacterium
CTAAAGTAATATTTTTAAAGAAATTTTTATCACTTAAATCCTCAACTAAATCTTCTTGATTGGCTTTCAGAATACAATTCTTGAAAAAATAATTAAAATTGACATCATTTTCAATATTTCCAAAACCAATTTCATTTGTATTATTTTTATTGATAAGCCGGGCAATGAAGTGCATATTTTTTAGAAAAAATCCCATAGCTAACAAGTACAATTGCCTGATAAGATCCTGTACTTACTTTTTGCTTTTCAAACTGCCCCGCATAATATTGTCCCTGTCCTGTCTCATAGCGAAATAAAGCACTGATTTTTATTTTTTTAAATCTATATGATACCCCCAAACCGGTATTTAATCCAATCCCAAAATCTTTTTCAACTTTATGTTCATAATCAACAATCCCGGGATATCCCCTTTCTGTTAAGCTTGCATACCACAAACCAGGCCCCAATAATGCAAATAAATCTGAGTTTGCCAGTGAATAGTTTAATCCTTTAAAAATAGAATATTTAAGATTAAGATTAAGATATAATGGTTTTAATACAAAATCGTATTGAACAAATTGGGTAAGAAAACTAAAATCGGCAAAAAAGCTGTAATTCTTTTTAGAATTACCATATTCCACAAATGCATGGATGGGATACTTTAAATTTTCCATTTGTGGTTGATCGGATTTATACCAAACAGCCATGCCTGCACCAAAATCAATAATACGCGTCTCATTTTTATTTAATAATACCGAACTATTGGTTAATTGATTAAAACTTAATTTAACTACGGAAGAAGAAGTGTCCTTTGGAAATGAATAGGTATATTCACCATATAATATGCTGTTTACCAGTAAAATGAATATGATAGTTAAGCTAGCCTTTATATTCATATCTATAAATATACATGTATATTTAAAAAACATCTAAAATATAAAAATATTGTCTTTTTAAAAGTTTATTCTTACTGCTTTATAACAGTTGTTGAACACCTGAAAAAGTACTGCTCTATTCTATATACAGTGTTAAGTCAAGCATATTTCGGGTAACATATTAACTTTTAAGCGGATGAAAACCGCTAAAAAGTATGCTGAAGCCAACCTTTTAGCGATTAGAGTCGCTTAAAGGTTAAGTCTATTACTCAAACTTTGACACTTGACTTGACACTAGTAATACAAATTCTACTCCGTTATTCCCAATAAATCAAACATAAATGCATACTCCAATGCTGTTTCTTTATATCGGTCAAATCTGCCGGAAGCACCACCATGACCAGTTTCCATATTAATGGTTAATAAAAGCAAATTATTGTTTGTTTTCATATCACGTAACTTTGCAGTCCATTTTGTGGGTTCAAAATATTGAACTTGAGAATCGTGCAGCCCGGTTGTAATGAGCATATTAGGATAATCTTGTGCTTTTACCTGATCATAGGGAGAATATGAAAGCATATAATCATAATATTCCTTATCGTTTGGATTTCCCCATTCATCATACTCACCTGTAGTTAATGGTATCGTTTCGTCAAGCATTGTTGTCATAACATCTACAAACGGAACAGCTGCAACAACTCCTTTATATAAATCAGGTCGCATATTTACTATTGCACCCATTAAAAGTCCGCCGGCACTTCCACCCATAGCAAAAAGCTTGTCTTTGTTCGTATATTTTTCTGCTATTAAATATTCAGAACAATCAATAAAATCGGTGAAGGTATTTTTCTTTTTCAATAACTTACCATCTTCATACCAATACCTTCCCATTTCCTGACCGCCTCTAATGTGTGCAATTGCATAAACAAAGCCTCTGTCCAAAAGACTTAATCGAACCGAACTAAAATATGCATCTATGCTGTATCCATATGAACCATAAGCATATTGTAGCAACGGGTTATTTCCATCCAGTTTTATTCCTTTTTTATAAACCAATGAAATTGGAATTTTTGTTCCATCAGTAGCAGTCGCCCAGAGTCTTTTGGTTTCGTAATTTTCATGATTAAAATTTCCAAGTACTTCTTCCATTTTCAATAAGGATTTCTCTTTGCTAAGCATATTATGGTCAAATGTAGAATTAGGAGTAGTCATTGATGTATAGCCATACCTTAAAATCTCAGTATCAAATTCTAAATTAGTACTTGTATAGGCAAGATATGCTTCTTCTCCAAAATCAAGATAATATTCTGATTTATCGGTCTGATTGATTATTCGTAATTCAGTCAATCCATTTTTTCTTTCGGATAAAACCAAATAGTTTTTAAAAATATCGATTCCTTCAAGCAAGACATCGTCCCTGTTTGGGATTATTTCTTTCCAGTTATCCTTTCCTGTATTTTCTACCGATGTTTCCATTAAACGGAAGTTTTTAGCATTTAGGTTTGTTCGGATGTAAAACTTATCCTCAAAATGCGAAACATCATATTCTAAATCTTTTTCCCTTGGCTGAATAATTTTAAACTCCGGATTTGTTTCATCCGCACTAGCAAACTGGTATTCTGTTGACAGTGTACTGTATGAACCAAGCATTAAATATTTTTTCGACTTTGTTTTATATACAAATGTACCAAAAGTTTCGTCTTTTTCTTCAAAAACCAACTTGTCTTCTGTTTGTTCTGTTCCTAAAGTATGTCTGAAAATTTTATCTGATCTTAAAGTTTCGGGGTCTTTTGTAGTATAATAAATAGTTTTGTTATCATTAGCCCATGTAGTTCCCCCGGTTGTTATTGAAATTTTATCCTCTAAAAGCTCTCCTGAGGTTAAATCTTTAAAGTAAATGGTGTATTTTCTACGACTCACTGTATCAACCCCATAAGCAAGTATAACAAACGTCTTATATAAATGCGGTGAATATGTCACCGCTTCTTGTATTCTTGTTTTCATTCCAATAATTAAAAAGAGCCTGTCTTTTTAATTCATCTGTTT
>JAOZNO010000715.1 GCA_029933755.1 Bacteroidales bacterium
TTCAAAAGCCTTGTCTTTAACGTTTTCTTATCAGAGACATAGAAAATGCACAGTTCTCGTGCCAGCACTACTAAGTAAACCTTTTAAATTAGAGTCATGAATGTACAAATACCTGTAAAAATCCAAAAGTTAGTTCAATATCTTGAAAGTGAAAATGAAATATCAGAAAAAGATTTATTGAATTCAATAAAATGTTTAGATATTACTATTTCGGATGTTGGTGATTATCTGAGTTTTAATCATTCTATTAATGAAAGTTACGGGCGTTCTGTAATTTATGAGTCAAGTAAAGTTGAAGTTGTAGTTATGTCCTGGAATAGGGGAGATTATACATCTATACACGACCATGGTTATGCACAATGGGGTGCTGTCTATGCTTTTGGAAATCTTCAGAACAGTTATTTTAAAATAGAAAATAATATTTTAAAAAAGCTTAGCGAAACCATTTTGGAAAAAGGTGAAATTGCAATTATCGATAATAGCTCAATCCATCAAATGGGAAATCCGTATAATAAGCCTGCAATAAGTTTACATGTATATTATTCAAATAAAAATGTTAAAAGTGTTACTGGTGAGGCCAGAAACTTTAACCTACATGCTGATACCGTTTACAAAGCAAATGGAGGAGCTTTTTTAGATATTCCGGATAAAGATGTTGTGAGTAAAGAAAAATGCCCTAAATTCAATAATAAAGTATATGAAAGCTATATAAAAATATTACAGCAATACTTGAACAAACATAGTTATAATAATTTGTCTGGAAGATTAAAAACGTATGCCTACGCATAATATTAATCCAATAAAAATCAATTAAAAATGACCAACAAGGAAGTGTTAAGTAAAGCCTTTGAACTTATAGGCAATTATCAGGTAAATATTAATTCTGGCAAGGAAAAAGTACTTAATTATCATAAACCTGATGAGCTTGAAAAAAAGTTAGATTTAAAAATACCTGTAGAAAGTAAAGATTATGAAAACCTATTTTCTGATATTGAAGAATACTTGAAATTTAGTGTTAAAACCAGTCACAAGCAGTTTCTAAATCAGCTGTATTCAAGTGAAAACCTTCCGGCAATAATTGGTGAATTTGTTACAGCTGTAACTAATACATCAATGTACACATATGAAGTTGCACCAATGGCCACATTAATTGAAAAGGAACTTATTAAAAAGATGTGTGAGATTGCTGGTTTTAATGATGGTGGTGGAATATTTGCCACAGGAGGCAGCAATGCCAATATGTTAGCAATGATGAGCGCACGTAATAAACGATTGCCTGATGTAAAGAAAAGCGGAATGATGAGTGCGCAAACTTTAGCCGTTTTTGTCTCAGACCAGTCGCATTATTCATTTGATACTGCTGCAAATATATTGGGTATTGGAAGCGATAATGTTTATAAAATAAAAAGTGATATAAACGGACGTATGCTTATTAAGGATTTGCATAAATCAATTGAAACAAGTTTGAGAAAAGGTCAATCTCCATTTTTTATTGCAGCAACTGCCGGGACAACTATGCTTGGTGCTTTTGATCCGCTTGATGAAATTGCTGTAATTGCAGAAAAATATAATATTTGGATGCATGTTGATGGTTCTTTTGGTGGAAGCATCATTTTAAGCAATAAATACAAACATTTATTTAAAGGATTAAAACAAGCTGATTCTTTTACATGGAATCCTCATAAATTGATGAATGTTCCGCTTATTGCATCGGTTTTATTAGTGAAGGAAAAAAACAGGCTCTTAAAAAATCTGACGGATTTAGATACTGATTATATATATCACGATAATGAAGCCCAGGAATATAATCTTGGTAAACAATCCATACAGTGTGGAAGGCGTGTAGATGCGCTTAAAGTTTGGCTGGCATGGCGATTTTATGGCGATGAAGGTTACGAAAAAAGAATAAATCGCATGTTTGAACTTGCCAATTATGCAAAACGGAAAGTTGAGCTTTCAGATAAATTATATTTGTTAGCCAATCCTCAGTCACTTTCAATCTGTTTTATATATAAGACTGAATTAGGCAAAGATAATGATGCATTAAATTTGACAATTAGGGAAAACCTGATGAAAAAAGGATTGAGTTTGGTAAATTATGGATATTTGAATGGAAAAGTTGCTATAAGGTTGGTGATTTCAAATCCGGAGATTAACGAAAAAGATTTGGATGAGTTTTTTGAAAATTTTATTAAAGCAGGAAATGAGCTTGAGCATCAAAAAATAAACGTAAAAGCGACTCAGGCTGAAAAATATTTAATAATTGAATAAAATGCAAAATAATGGTGCAATAATAATGTTAGCCTGGCCAGATACACCTGCAATTCAGGTGGGTTCATGGTATGAGCCAATAATGAAATTATTAGGTTTTAACAAAAATGGCTACTACAAAGCGGGGCATTCTGCTTTGGTTTTGGTAGCACCGGAAACCGGTGAATTACATTATTTTGATTTTGGACGTTACCATACACCTGCAAAACATGGTAGGGTAAGGGATAAATTTACAGATACTGATTTAACTGTAAAAGAAAAAGCAGAATTTGGTGTTGACGGAAAAATTATAAATATTGATATGCTTCTTCTTGCATTATCAAAATATAAAAGTTTCCACGGAAAAGGTAATATGTTTGCCTCAGTTAATTACCATTTTGATTTTAAAAAAGCCTTTGCCTTTGCAAAAAAACAGCAGGAAAAAGATGCCATAATTTATGGGCCTTTTGCTTATAAAGGTACAAATTGTTCGCGATTCACGGCGAGAGTTTATCGAGCTGGCAGCCAAAGTCTTTACAAAAAAATACAAACCGTTTTGCCATTGTCGCTTACTCAAACTCCGCTTGGAAATGTGTTAATTGCTGTTGATGAAAACAATTATTATAAAATAGAACAT
>JAOZNO010000057.1 GCA_029933755.1 Bacteroidales bacterium
GGTTCATATAAAGTATTATAAGATAAACTAAAAAGTGAGTGTAATTGGATGTGAAATTTTGTGAAATTTATTTTTTTTTGCTTCCCAAATATATTTAAAGACAATAACACAAAATTTGGTTTAAAACTTGTAATAGCTAAAAAGGTATTTACTAAATTGAACATTACTTGATGTTTAATAGAATTTCAAAAATAAGAAATAACATTAAGATTCGTAAAAGGCTAACGGCTTTAATTTTACTCATTGGAGTATTAATAATTTCGTATGGGACTGTTATGATTCAAAATGTTTCCCGTGCAGATATTAAGATTCATGAAATAAATGATGTTTATTTAAAGAATCTAATTCAAATTTCTGAACTGGTAGAAAATCTTTATTCTGTTCTTCTTGAAAACCATATTTTAAATGAAAGCACCCTCGATCCAAATTCTGTTAGCGTATCTATAAACATAGATTTAATTAATGCGACAATTGGTAATTACTCACAATCTATTACTGATGAAACACAAAGAGTTTTATTTGAGAAGTTTTCTCTCGAATTTTATAATTATTTAGCGGTTATTAAAGATATTAATGTTTTAAAATTAAGCGGTCAGTATGAATTGGCTGAACAGGAAAGATTAACACGGGAAATAAAAGTATTCAGGAAAATGCAATCATATGTAAGAAACCTGATTAATTATAATACCAATGCAATAAAAAAGAATAATACAATTATCCGTCAAATTGAGAAAAACTCATTAATTAAAACTTATGTTTTTAGTGCCATTCTTTTTCTAATTTCTGTGATATCTATTCTATTACTAATTAAAGATATTAGCCCTTCTATACAAAATCTTACAGAAAATCTTAATATTTTAAGTAAAGGTGAAATTCCTAAAAAAGAACTTAATCAAACAAGTAGTGAGATTGGCTTGATGGCAAATCTAATAAATAAGTTAACCGATAATTTATCACAGCTAAATCAATTTGCTCTTACTTTAAACAAGGGTAATTATACTGATAAGCTTAAACTTTCGGGTTCAAATGATTTTATTGGACAGGCTTTAGTTGATTTAAGAGATAATCTTAAACTTTCGCGGGAAAAAGATGAGCTAAGAAAAATTGAAGAAAAAAGAAGAAACTGGACTAATAAGGGACATGCAATCTTTAGTGAAATTTTAAGACAAAGAGCAGGTGGTATTTCTGACCTTACTGATAATATAATAAAGAATCTGGTTCATTACTTAAATGCAAATCAAGGTGGATTGTTTTTAATTAATGATTCACTAAAAGATCAAAAAATTGAGTTAGTATCAGCATTTGCGTATGACCGAAAAAAGTTTTTTGACAAAGAGATTCATATTGGTGATGGTTTAATTGGTACGGTAGCTTTTGAAAGAAATACCATCTATTTAAAAGAAATTCCAGAGGATTATATTGAAATTGAATCTGGTTTAGGTGATGCTAATCCCAATAGTTTGTTAATTGTACCTTTAAAATTTGAAGAGGAAGTGCTTGGTGTTGTGGAAATTGCTTCGTTTAAAGATTTTAAAGATTTTGAAATAACTTTTGTTGAAGAACTTGCACAAAGTATTGCATCAACCTTGTTAACTGCAAAAATAAACTCAAAAACAGAACATTTACTTGAAGAATCAGAAAAGAAATCAGAAGAACTTGCGGCTCAGGAAATAGAGATGCGCCAAAATATGGAGGAAATGGGTTCAACTCAGAAGCTGGCGCAAAAACGTGAAGCTGATCTAAGCGGAATTCTATCTGCAGTTGATAATACCCTTATGAAAGGTGAGTATGATGTTGACGGAACATTACTTTCAGTTAACAACAGGCATTTACAAACAATGGGATACCAACTATCTGAAATTAAAGGCAAAAATATAGAAATGTTTGTTCCTAAGAATGAATTGGAGGAGTTTAGAAAAATTTGGAAAAATGTTGTAGATGGTAATTCAAGACAAATTGAAGTTGAACGAAAAACAAAAAGTGGAGATTTAATTTGGTTAATTAATCAATATACACCTGTGCAGGATGAAAAAGGTGCTATTAGCAAAGTGCTTTACCTGGCTCATGATGTGACAATATACAAGAAAAGTGAAAAAGAGGCAGATGGAAAAGCAAAGGAAATACAAACAAAAGAAACAGAACTTATTGAGAACATAAGTCGTTTAGAAAAAGCAAAAAATGATATTGACACTAAAAACCATGAAATATCAGGTATTGTTAGTGCTATAAATACGAATTTATTGGTTACTGAATTTGATATGAATGGGACAATAATAAAAGTAAATCAAAACTTTCTTGAGCTATTTAAAAAAGAAGAATATGATATGCTTGGTCATAAAATGGACGAGCGTGTCAGCATTGAAAGATCTGATGAAGAATTCAAAAACTTATGGGGTGAATTAAAAAAAGGAAATGCAAAAAAAATAGTTACTAAATTTTCTTTTGAGGATGGACGTAATATTTGGCTTGACGAAACCTACACCCCAATATTAGGTGCTGACAATTTACCTTATAAAGTTTTAAATATCTCAACAGAAATAAGTAGATTAAAGCTTGCTGAAGAAAAAAATTCTATTTTGCTTAAAGAAACACAAAACTATTCTAATATATTGCAGGAGAAAGATTCAGAGATGCAGGATATTATTAGGGACTTATTGCTACAAGAAGAAAAACTAGCTTTAGACTTTAAGGAATATAAGGACATTTCTGACAGTATGAGTAAAGTATATCCTAAAATAGAAATTAATCAAGATTTTAAACTTATTTATTTTAATGATTTATTTAATAAATTCATAGGTTTTAGTTATAATGAATTGGAAAGTAAGAATTTTTTACATTTGGTTTCTGATGAAAGTCAAACAAAATTAAAAAGTGCAATTAAAAAAGCATTCACAAACAAAACCCAAATAATTGATATAGAAATTAAGGATAAAAGTGAGGGACTAAAAACAGTTCAACTTACTTTAAGCCCTATTAGTGATAATGACGAAAAAGTGCTGAAAATTCAAATGTTCATATTAGATTTATCAGGCTTTAGTAAAAAATATAGTAATCTTGAAGGTCAGCAAGAGTTATTTGAACTTAAGAAAAAAGAACTTGCTGATATTCAAAAGGAAATAACAGAGGCACAAAATAAAAAACAAAAGATTTCTGAAAATACTATAGGAAGTAAAGAAGAGGATAAATTATACAATCAGTGGCTAAATAATATTAAAAAACAATTAAAATAAAACATGAGCAATAATCTGTTTTATATAAAAAACGTACATAAAATAAATAATATAAAATTAAAAGCATTTGTTTTAGGCTTAGGGAAACTTAAAAAGAGTGAATTGGCTTACGAGAATTGTAAATTAACACAGTTAATAAATCAAAAGCTAGGTAGTTCGCCAGAAAGCTCAAGTATTTTATTACAATTGAATTATGTACATAAGCAATATCACGCTGATGTGGAAAAAATTATCGAGTTAAAAGAAAAAAAGCCTGTTGAAGCTAATAATTTATTGAGTAAACTGAAAGATAATTCACATTATATAATTGAACAAATTTCAAAATTTTCATAGAGTGCTAATTGTAGTTACTAAAAATGGTAAGCAATTTGTACAATATTAAACTTGACAAAAATATTAAAAAATGTCTTCTCAGAATAAACCAGATAGTAGCGTTCTAAATTCAATTTACGATGATAAATTGAGTTCAACAGTATTGGGCAGTTATTCTGTCCAAAGGCTTACAATCTATGGTGTTTTTGGAGGGCTGGTTTTTCCTGCATTTGCATGGGTTTTTGATTTTCTGATAAATGATACCTCCTTTTCATTTTTAGGAATTAAACAAATGCATGTTCTTAATCCTTTGCATTTTATAATTGATTTAGCTCCAATAATTCTTGGTATTACGGCATATTATATTTCACGCAGATATGATAGTAGAAGAAATTATTTACGACATATTATTCTTGAGCGTAATAAACTAATCCATAAAAATGCAGAACTGGCACAAAGTATTGGTGCTGGGGATTTTAATGTTGAAACGACTCACATTGAAGAAAGTGATCGTTTGGGAATCTCATTATTGAAAATGCTTAGTAGCTTACAGGAAACCTCAAAAAAAGAAACAAAACAGAACTGGATCGCAAAAGGTAAAGAAATAATTTCAAGGGTACTTAACCAACAGAATAATATTGAGGATTTGGCATATAATACACTTGTTGAGCTAATAAAATATACGGATACAATACAAGGTGCCTTTTATATATATGATGAAGACAAGGAAAGCCTTGTAAATATTGCTTCATATGCTTACCAAAGAAAAAAGTATATTAATCAGGAGTTTAAGGTTGGGCAAGGATTAATTGGGCAGGCAGCTTACGAGAAGGATATTATTTACAGAGCAGAATTGCCCGAAGACTATATAACCATTAGCTCGGGAATTATAGGTGAATCAAAACCAGGGTCAATATTAATTGTACCCTTAATTAGTGATGAGAAGTTACAAGGTGTAATTGAGCTAGCCTCTCTTTACGAAACAATTGATGATAAATCAATCCAGTTAATAAAAGAGCAAAGCAATATTATTGCACAAACTTTATTTAACCTTAAAGTTAATGTACGAACAGAAAACCTATTATCTGAATCGCAAAAACTAACGAAAAAACTGACGAAGAACGAGGATGTACTTCGTCTGAATGCAAAGCAGATGAAACAAACTCAGTTAGAGCTTACACGGTCTAACCGAAAAATGGAAAATCAGGTTGAAGAGGTTAAAAAAGGACAGGAAAGAACCCATGCACTTTTAGAAAATGCATCAGAGGTTATTACAATCTATAATATAGATGGAATTGTTAAATATGTTAGCCCTTCCATACAAAATATTTTAGGATATGAGCCAGAAGAGATGTTGGGAACAAACCGTTTTGAACGTGGAGAATCTGTTTTGAAAGATGCTTTTAATGAATTATTAGAAAATCCAGAGATTGAAAAAACATTTGAATATCGTTACGAAAAGAAAAATCATGGTTTGGTTTGGTTAGAAACAACCGGAAGAAACCTGATTAATAATCTGGCAATAAATGGAATAATATTTAACACACGTGATATAACAGTTCGGAAAATTGCTGAAGAAGCGCAACGTATGAGTGGTGAAATGCAAGCTTTATCAGAGAACTCTCCTGATATGATTCTTAGGCTTAATACCGAAGGTAAGTTCTTTTATGCAAACCCAATGGTTGAAAAAACAACCGGAATATCAAGAGCTAAACTGAAACAAAAAAGAATTACCGAAGTTAACTTTAATCAGGAATTTGTAGACTTTTTAAGTAAGGGTATTGAAAAGGTTAAAGAAACGAAAAGAAAACATTTGCTTGAAGAGGCATTACCTACGGTTAATGGTATAAGAATTATGCAGGTAAATATAATACCTGAATTTAATAAAAACCATGATGTTGAAACCATTTTATTTGTTGCACATGACATAACAGAAAGGAAAGAAATTGAACTGGAAATAGAGAAAAAGAGTAAAGCTATTACGGAAAGTATAAATTATGCACAAAGAATACAGTCTGCTATTATACCCGATATTAAAATAATAAAGGAATATATTCCTAATTCTTTTATTTTTTATAAACCACGTGATGTGGTTAGTGGTGATTTTCCTTGGTTTTTTGTGTCTGGTGATGACATTTATATTGCAGCGGTTGACTGTACAGGACATGGTGTTCCCGGTGCTCTGCTTTCTTTTATAGGTTATTTCCTTTTGAACAGTATTGTTGATCATGACAAATCAATTACGGCTGGAGAAGTATTAGATTTGTTACATAGCGGTGTAAGAAGAACCTTAAGACAAGAGGAAGATAATGCAAGCGCAAGAGATGGTATGGATATTGCGCTGGTAAGGTTAAATTATAAACGAAAAGAAATTCAATTTGCTGGTGCGCATCGTCCTTTATATTACTTAAGTAACGGTAATCTTGAACAATTTAAAGGAAATAGTAAAGCAATTGGTGGTATTCCGCCGAGGAGAAAAGAAGAAGAAAATTTTAAAAATTTTGTATTTAATTATAAACCTGGTGATCGTATTTATTTCTTTTCAGATGGGCTTCCTGATCAAATAGGTGGAGTTTCAGGGCGAAAATATCAAGCTCGAAGAATAAGAGAAACAGTGGTTAAATATAAAGATCACCCAATGGAAGATGTTGGTAAATTTTTTACGGAAGATTTTAAAGACTGGAAGGGGGATAATAAACAAATTGATGATGTATTATTAATAGGTATTGAATTTTGATAAACTTTATTTTGCATATCATAGAAAAAATTCAGTATCTTGTCAAGAAATATCTAAATATTAAAAAAATAATAATATTTTTACAGTAATTATTTTGCTATTTATTGATTCGTTTAAATTTATTACATACATTTTTGTTAAAAAATACTATTTTTGGCAATTAATAAATTTTAACTAAAAATCATAACTTATATTCCAATTTGCAAATTATGGTTAATTTGAAAGATAAAAAGGAATCGTTAGACTTTGTTTATGATTTTTACGTCAAGATGAAAAAGAACAATATTAATCTGGCATATGAGGGAGAAATTACCCACCAGATTACAAAAGCTTTTACATCTTTGACTGAAAATAACATGATCAAAGAAGAAGATTTAAACACGGTTCAAAAAAAGGTGTTCCATGTAATGGTTGAATGTTTACAAAATATAAGTAAACATGCCCAAAACAGGAATAATATAGTGACCTCTAAAGATGGTCGAGGTATTTTTATGGTAAGTAAAGATGAATCGGAATATAATGTTACCACAGGTAATGTTATAGATAATGATAAAGTTATTATTCTTCGGGATATATTAGAAAATATTAACCAACTTGATAACTTAGGATTAAAAAAGCTTTATAAACAACAAATGAGAGAAGGTAGACTTTCTGACCGGGGCGGTGCAGGGCTGGGCTTTATTGATATAGCAAGAAAAACAGGCCAAAAACTGATTTACAGCTTTTTAACAATAGATGAAGAAAAGTCATTTTTTGTATTAACATCAACTATTTCCAGACTAAAATCTTAATAAACAATAATATATTATGCAAGCGATAAAGATTAAAGGCTCAGACGATACTCCAAATGTAATACTGGATAAAGACAATGGGATTTTTGAAGTTTCAGGTCGTTCTTTACCAGAAGATGTGGCTGCTTTTTATGAGCCAATTTTAGAGTGGCTTGAGGAGTATGCTGATAGCCCACTTGATAAAACCGTATTTAATTTTAAACTTGAATATTTTAATACTGCTTCATCAAAACTCCTATTAGATGTTCTTTTAAAGTTAGAAGATATGTTCGATGATGGAAAGGAAATTCTAGTTCGTTGGCATTTTCCTGATGATGATGAAGATATGGAAGAAGCAGGTGAAGAATATGCTGATATTGTTGAAGTACCTTTTGAGCAAGTTAGTTATACAATAGATTAACCAATTTAAGTTATTATTGTTCCTGTTAAAGGTTTTAGGAATAAATATCCGGCAAAATGAGTGAGGAAATATTAAAAGCATTAATGCAATTATTTGCGATTATCGCAAAGCAAGACGCAGGCGTTGAGCATAACGAGCTGGCCTATGTCGAAAATTTCCTTACGTCTCAAATTAGTGAAGAGGTTGTACAAGAATATTTGACTTTGTTTAAAGACAAAGCCGGTATTACGAAAGATGAGAAAGAAGGTGGTGAGAAAAAGAAAAAACGCTTAACTTCAGTAAACGAGTCTGTTAGAGTTCTTGGGATTTGTAGGAAGATTAATAAGAAACTTGACCAAAAGCAAAAAGTAGTTGCTCTTGTTCGCCTTTTTGAGCTATTAAATACCGATCGTAGATTTTCTGAGCAACGAATGGCTATTTTAAATACGGTTGCTGATGTTTTTAACATTGAAAAAGACGAGTTCAAGAATATAGAAAACTTTATCGTTCAGAGCCAAATTAATGAACTTGATGATGAATCAATATTAATTGTTAATGATAAAGAAGACTACTGTACTTTTTGTAATCATATAAAATCTGAATCGCTTAATGGTAATATCCTAATATTACAAGTAAAAAGTACTGAATTATATTTTTTAAGATATACTGGTAAACAAGATATATTTTTAAATGGAACAGGGGTTTATAATAATAGAATATACATTTTTGCCCCGGGTAGTACTATAAAACTACCTAAAGGTAAGCCGGTTTATTATAGTGATGTTGCTGCAACATTCCTTGAAGATTTATCCTTTACAAAATTATCCTTTAATGTAAATAATGTGAATTACCGTTTCGCTTCCGGTAATTTGGGTTTAAGAAATATACGTTTCTCTGTAACACATGGTAAACTTGTAGGTATTATGGGTGCAAGTGGTGCAGGAAAAACCACCTTGCTAAACTTATTGTCAGGAATGAATACACCTACTGACGGTGAGGTTGTTATTAACGGTATCAACTTTCATAAAGAACCTGAAAAATTAGAAGGAGTTATTGGATATATTCCACAAGATGATCTTCTTATTGAGGAACTTACAGTATACCAGAACCTATATTATAACGCAAAACTTTGTTTTAAAGATAAACCTGAAGAAGAATTAAAAGAGCTTGTTGATATAACCCTTTCAAGTTTAGGCTTGTATGATCGCAGAGACTTAAAAGTAGGCTCACCAATGAATAAAACCATTAGTGGTGGTCAACGAAAACGTCTAAATATTGCTTTAGAACTTATAAGAGAGCCTTCCATTTTATTTGTTGATGAACCAACCTCAGGACTTTCATCAAGAGACTCTGAAAATGTAATGGATTTGCTTAGTGAGCTTACGCTTAAAGGCAAACTAATATTTATTGTTATTCACCAGCCTTCATCAGACATATACAAAATGTTTGATACAATGATTATTTTGGATCAGGGTGGACGAATGGTTTACTATGGTAATCCAGTGGAAGCTATTGTTTACTTCAAAGAGATTGATAACCAAATAAATAGTGAAGTTGGAGAATGTCCGGTTTGTGGTAATGTAACACCAGAACTTGTGTTTAATATTATAGAGGCACAGGTAGTAGATGAATTTGGTAAGTATACTGATTTTCGAAAAATTTCGCCTACTAAATGGGATGAGCATTTTCAAAATTATCGGAAAGATGATGTTTATGAAGATATCCATGAAGATCCACCTAAAACACTTAGTATTCCTAAGTGGATTAAACAATTGCAGATTTTTACTACGCGTGATGTTTTATCAAAGATTAGTAATACACAGTATGTTGTATTGAATTTGCTCGAAGCACCTTTGCTTGGTTTTATTTTAGCATTTATTATATACTATATTGCAGATCCTCAATCTTCAGTTTATATTTTCTACGAAAATGAAAATATTCCACCTTATATATTTATGAGTATTGTGGTTGCACTATTCCTGGGTCTTACAGTAAGTGCAGAAGAAATTTTTAGGGATAGGAAGATTCTAAAGCGTGAAAAATTTCTTAATTTAAGTCGCTCAGCATATTTGTTTTCAAAAATATCCATCCTTACGGTAATATCAGCAATTCAGGCAATTTTGTTTGTAGTGATTGGTAATTCTATACTGGGTATACATGATATGTATTTCCAGTACTGGTTGGTGCTGTTTAGTGTATTTGTATTTGCAAATATGATGGGGCTAAATATTTCTACAGCTTTTAACTCTGCAGTAACGATATATATTCTTATACCTTTATTAATGATTCCTCAAATGGCATTAGGGGGGGCAATGTTTAGTTTTGATAAATTAAACAGGACTTTAGGTTCAGCAGGAACAGTACCTCTAATTGCTGAATTTATGGTATCCCGTTGGTCTTACGAAAGTTTAATGGTATATCAGTTTAAAAATAATAAGTATGAAAAAATATTATACGATGTAGATCAACAAATTAGTAAATCAAACTTTAAGCAAGTTTATTATCTTACAAAATTATCAGAGGCGGTAGAAGAAAATTTGGAATGGTATGAAGATTTAGAAGAAAATGAAAGCGATTCAGTAAAATTAGTTGTAGAAGGGAAGATGGAAAAGAATTTTGCTTTGCTTAGAAATGAGTTAGCAAAGGAATCAAAAAGGATAAAAAGTATGCCTTTTGAAGATTATGAGCTTTTAGATATTAATACCTTTGATGAGGATGCAGCCGAAGATATAGTAGCTCATATTGATAAATGGAATTCTTATTATAGTAAACGGTTTACAAAAGCTGATAAAAAAAGGCAGTATATCATTAACTATATGAACGAAAAAAAACCAGGAAGTGTTCGTAGGTTGAGACATAAATATCACAATGAAAAATTAGAAGATATTGTGACAAATACTTATGAGAAAAATAAGATTTTAAGGGATGGTGATAAACTAATTCAACAATATCAACCTATTTATTTTATGCCGGATAATTTTAGTACCGTGGGGATCAGAGCACATTTTTATGCTCCAAAAAAACTATTCTTTGGTCATTATTTTGATACATTTTGGTTTGATGTTATCGTTATATGGATTATGAGTTTTCTTTTGTATATTCCTTTGTATTATAACCATTTAAGAAAGCTCTTGGAGCTTTTTGGTGGCATTAACTGGTCTAAATTTATTCCTAAAAAGAAAGTCAAAAAAAGTGAATGATTGATAGCTAAATTTTTTTACTGTTTAAATTTTAATACTTTTGAAAAATATTCATTACTTTTGATAAAAAGACACAATATATATTAATATGATTAAAAAAATATTTTCTGTAATACTTGTTGGATTATTTGCTGCAAGTTTTGTTGGTTGCGGTGGTAAAGACCCAGATGAGGTTGATTTTGGAGATGCGAATGATTTTCAGGAGGATGTTCAGCAAATAGATGAAAATGCAATTAACGGAATACTTGAAAGTTTTTCATCACCAGTTGAAATGGCTGCTTTAATAGAAGATTTAGGTGTGCCTTTTTCAAAAAAGTATTTAGCATCGCCTGAGGTTGCCGATGATTATGATACAAACTTTAAAAAAGCAATAGGTTTAGGTGTATTAAGTGCTGATTTGGGTTATTTAAATGTTTATGCAAAAACCGGTGAAAT
>JAOZNO010000716.1 GCA_029933755.1 Bacteroidales bacterium
ACTTAAATTTTATGAATCGGATAAAATACAAATTTCAGGCTTTGTAGTTTCAGATTATACTGAAGAGTTTAGTCACTGGAATGCTGATAAAAGTCTGAATGATTGGATGGTTGAAAATGAAGTGCCTGGGATTTATGGTATTGATACAAGAGAATTAACAAAAATCCTTCGTGAAAAAGGTTCTATGTTAGGTAAAATTGTTTTTGATGATGAGCTTTTTGATTTTTATGATCCAAATAAGGAAAATCTTGTCGATAAGGTGAGTATAAAAGAAAAGCAGGTATATGGAAACGGCAAATATAAAATTTTACTTATTGACTGTGGTGTTAAAAATAATATAATTAGGAATTTGTTAAAACGGAATACAACGGTAATTCGTGTTCCATGGGATTATGATATCTCGCAGGAAGAATATGACGGGCTTTTTATCTCAAACGGTCCCGGTGATCCTGAAAAATGTTCTATTACCGTAGAAAACCTAAAAAATGCATACAGTAATGACGAACCTATGTTTGGGATTTGTCTGGGGAATCAGCTAATGGCTTTAGCTAGTGGTGCTGGTACTTACAAATTAAAATACGGCCATCGAAGTCATAATCAGCCTGTTTTGCAAGTTAATACCAATAGAGCATATATCACCTCACAAAATCATGGTTTTGCAGTTGATAATAAAAGCTTGATTGGCGAATGGGAGCCTCTTTTTGTAAATTTAAACGATGATACAAACGAAGGTTTTAAACATAAAACAAAACCGTTTTTTTCAACACAGTTTCATCCAGAAGCTTCCGGTGGGCCTACAGATACTGAGTTTTTGTTTGATGATTTTATTGAAATGATTAAAAAATCAAAAGTTTAAGTGAAATTTATACTTAAAATTAAGGGTTTAGGAATATTCAATTACGATAAATGGCTAAATCGTTTTATTGTTAGATTATTTAATTATGCTGAACGAATTACCAATTAATATACAAATTACCAATATGGAGGAAACATTGACAACTACAAAATACCAAATAATTGCTGCAACTAAAGCGCATTTAAACATGGTTTCTGATATTGTGGCACTTATTGAGGAGGCTTCGAAAATACCTGGGACAGGTATTGCTCTACGGACTGAGGAATACATTAGTAAGAAAATAGAACGAAATAAAGCAATTATTGCAATTCATAATAATGAACTAGCAGGTTTTTGTTACATTGAAACCTGGGAAAATAAAAAATATGTAGCTAATTCAGGACTTATTGTATCACCAAAATTAAGAAAATCAGGTTTAGCAGGAAAAATTAAGAAAAAAGCTTTTGAATTATCACGAGAGCGATACCCTGAATCAAAAATATTTGGTTTAACAACCAGTTTGCCAGTCATGAAAATAAATACAGCACTTGGTTATGTGCCGGTTACCTTTTCTGAAATTACACAAGATAAGGAGTTCTGGCAGGGCTGTGAAAGCTGTAATTATTATGATATTTTAGTTCGTACAAAGCGTGATAAGTGTTTGTGTACGGGAATGTTGTTTGATCCTAACCTGAAATAATGATACCACAAAAGGAAGTGATTTTATGATTTAAAGTTGTTTATTTAGGAAGAAAAGATTTATGATTTGAGATTGCCGATTAACGAATACTCGATTTGGGTGGCATCGTAAGTCAATTAATCGTAAATAAAAAAACATGTTAGAATATGGGAAAACAAAAATTAGTACTAGCATATAGCGGTGGTTTAGATACCTCATATATTGTGAAGAAATTTAGCGAAGAAGAAATTTACGAAGTCCATACGGTATTAGTAAATACTGGTGGTTTTACTGATAATGAATTGAAAATAGTTGAGAAAAAAGCGATACGCCTTGGTGCAAAATCACATAAAAGTATTGATATTGTTGCTAAGTATTATGAAAAATGTATAAAATACCTTGTTTACGGTAATATTTTGAAAAATAATGCCTACCCACTATCAGTAAGTTCCGAAAGAACATTTCAGGCAATTGAAATTGCAAATTATGCGAAGGATCTTGGTACGAACTTGATAGCCCATGGTAGTACAGGTGCTGGAAACGATCAGGTACGGTTTGATTTAGTTTTTAAATTGATAATTCCTGATGTTCAGATAATTACCCCGGTACGGGATGAGGTGTTATCCCGTGAAACAGAAATTAATTATTTAAGAATGAAAGGAATAGATGAGGATTGGACGAAATCTGTTTATTCAATTAATAAGGGGATTTGGGGAACAAGTATTGGAGGTAAAGAAACACTATCATCAAATAAAACCTTACCAGAACATGCCTATTTGAACCAATTAGAGGAAAAAGAAGCAATGCAGCTTGAGCTTGGGTTTGAAAAAGGACAATTAGTTTCAATAAACAATGACAATTACAAAAACACGATTGATGCAATTCATAAACTGAATGAGATTGGTGGTAAATTCGCTATCGGCAGGGGAATGCATGTAGGTGATACAGTAATTGGTTCAAAAGGCAGGGTAGGTTTTGAAGCTCCGGCGGCGATTTTAATCATTGAATCGCATCGGACATTAGAAAAATATGTGCTTAGCAAATGGCAAATGCATTGGAAAGAACAACTGGCAAACTGGTATGGTATGCTATTGCATGAAGCACAGTATTTTGAGCCCGTTATGCGGAATATAGAAAAGTTTCTGGAGGATAGTCAGGAAAGGGTTACTGGTAGAGTAATTATTAAGCTAATGCCTTATCGTTTTGAGATTGAAGGCATAGAATCTGATTTTGATATGCTAAATTCAAAATTCGGTAGTTATGGAGAAGAAAATAAACTTTGGACTGGTGAAGATGTGAAAGGTTTTACACATATTCTGGCCAATTCAATAAAAATTCATCAATCTTTAGGTAAGTAAAATTATA
>JAOZNO010000717.1 GCA_029933755.1 Bacteroidales bacterium
CCTCAATTCCAACAAAGAAAAAACGTATAGCCTGCCCCGCCTTAGCGGGGAATTATTCAGGTTAAAAAGGTGAGGAGACTTTTAATCTAAATTTTATTGTTTTTATTAAACATTAGCTATACTTTAGTTGTTCAGGGATAATTAACCACACTTTTCTCGTTGAAGAACAAGGATATGACACGAAACATTACAGCACAACTTTTTTAAACTATGGCATAAGGATATGTAAAAACATCAACACAAATAATTAGTAACACCATAAATGCCGATAAAAAAAAAGCAAACAAACTGGACTTAACCCACATACCATAATAATTAGGGTAAAGCCCAACACAATGTCATTTTTGATCACTGGCTAAAGTGTTAGTTAAAAAAACTATTCAATGTAATCAAAAAAGCAGGCACAAAAAAAGAGGCTACCCGAAGATAACCTCTTAAAATAAAAAGCGTGATTTTTATTGCTTTCTTTGAGTTCTGTATTCACGATCAGTAGCTTTTCCACCACCAAGGTCAGTTCCATCAGGAGCTAAAATGGTATATACACCATCAGTTATACTGAAATCAACCGGATATATAAAAGGATATTCACCAGTATAACCAACATTAGAATCATAGTATCCAAGAGTTTCTGAAGTTAAAACATCTGCAGCATCCTGTTCAACCACAATAGAGAATGCACCTTGTCTGGTCATTGTAACAGTTGCAGGAATTGGTACATTATCCACATCATTATCAGGGAAGTCAGTTATATACCAGTTTTCCCAAAGCAAAGCTTCTACGTGATATAAACCATCAGGAAGTCCTTTTAAAAATATTTCTTCAGGACAATCACTGTAAGATCCGCCTAAATAGGCACCTGCGTCACTATAAACTTCAAGATCATAATCGTAATAGCTACAAGTTGATTCCTCCCATCCATAGTCCGGAAAATCCTCATAACCAGCATTTACAAATACATCTTTTTCCCAGGCAAAAGAAATCTCTATTACGTCAGACACGAAATTCCTAAGGGTTAAATCTAAAGTGGCATTGGTTGTATTCACTAACATATACCTGGTACCAACACCATGAGCACCAATTTCAAAAGTTACTGTTTCGTCAAAATCAGCAGCATAATCTACATTTACAACAATCATAATAACTGCCTCATTTGAATAAGGTTGAACAACGCCACCAGAAATAGTAAAATCATCTTCTGTGGCAGTACCACCAATAATTTTAGCGGTGTAACTAATTGACACATCCAACTGCTTATCTTGGGTAATTGTATAATAAATAGTATCACCTTCATTTAACTCACTACCTGTAAAATCAGTAGTATAAGTAGCTGTTGCATAACCTACACCACCAGGGGAGATTGGATCAACAACTTCCTGCTCATAACATCCTGTGATGCCTAATGCAATAAGCATTGTGCTTATCATTATGAAATTTAAATATTTTCTCATCATATTTTATATTTTAAATTATTAAATTTAAGGATTACTTAACAGGCACATAAGTACAAGTATAAACACTTGACCAACCTGAAGATGTAATTGAATATTCAATATTCACAGTTCCATCGTCATCTACTGTTCCAGGCTTAGTACTTTGAACTTGGTTACCATAGTAGTCAACTAAATCCTGTTGAGGAACATTAAGTTCACCACAAACATCTGTAAAAGTATATCCAGGAGTACCAACACCTAAACCACCGATCCAATGACCAACTTCAATAGTACGATAAGTACCAATACCAGTTTCAGTAAAGTATTCGGGGTAAGTATACGTGCTTGCACCATCTCTTACCATAGTAGCAGCATAAGCTCCTTCAAGATATGAAGGACATGCATAACTTAAGGTTAAATTTGAAACTTTACCAGAAGCGACTACATTACTTCCTGTTACCGAAGCAATTTTCAATGCTAATACAGGCTGCTTTGCCAAAGGAGTAACAATTCCTTCAGTTATCATAGTTACATTGAATAATCCTAAATAGTTATTACTTGCTTTAAGAACAACGGTTGAGTTTTCAATTCGATAATGAGTTCCTTCAACAGCAGTAGCAGATTCATCAGCTGCAATAACAACAGTAACATCACCTGACACATCAGCAAGTGCTACTCCCGTTAGACGCACTTTCATATCAATAGAATATTCTCCTGTCTCAGCAATTTGAGACTCTGTTTGCGATAAATCCTCAAAAGTTGCCAAATTAACTCCATCCTTAATTTGATCAACTTCATTGTCAATCTCTTCGCAGGAATTAAATGTTGCTACAGCCATGGCCAATAGCAATAAGTATTTTATTTTTTTCATACGTTTATTTTTTTAGTTATTAATAGTCATATGAAACGGTCCTGAAAATCAGGACTTATTTCATATTTCTAATTTTTAGTTAGCCCAAAATATTTTACTGGTAAATGCATCTGGCTGAGATGGCACATTTGCAGTATTAGCAGTAGTTTCACTAGCCGGGTAAAATAATCGAACCGGTCTGTCAGGTGTTGAAGCCATAAGAGAAACAGGTAAACCAGCAGGATATCCTGTTCTAGAATAATCAAACCATGATTGAATCGCATCTACTCCATTTAACGCTAACCATTTTTGAGTAATAATCGCTTCAAGCTTATTTGCTGATGCAGTGTAATTTACATTTTGAATACCCTGACCCAAATAAACATCCATAGTTGCACCCAAATAGTCAAATGAAGCCTGAACACCAGCATCATATAATGTACCTGCTGTTCCAGGAGCTTGAGATTCTGCAATTTCAGCCTGATTAAAATAGCTTTCTGCTAAAGTAAATATAACTGCTGGCATAGTAGCTGATTTTAAGTGACCAGGGCCAATATTTGAAACCAAATCAGCAGCATGGTCATCACCAGGATTTGTTC
>JAOZNO010000718.1 GCA_029933755.1 Bacteroidales bacterium
CTGTTGAAGAAAAGGATTTACCACTTGAATTGCCTAAAATTGATACTTATAAACCAACCGAAGATGGTGATCCGCCTTTGGGAAGGGCAATTGACTGGAAAACAAAAGATGGTTATAACTATGAGTTAAGTACAATGCCTGGTTTTGCTGGATCATCGGCCTATTATTTGCGCTATATGGATCCCGAAAATGATAAAGGTTTGGTATCTAAAGAAGCAAATGAATACTGGCAGGATGTAGACTTGTATGTTGGAGGAACAGAACACGCTGTTGGTCATTTAATGTATTCACGTTTTTGGAATAAATTTTTGTTTGATTTAGGTTATGTAATTAAAGATGAGCCTTTTAAAAAGCTGATTAATCAGGGAATGATACAAGGGCGTTCAAACTTTGTATATCGGATAAAAAATACCAATAAATACGTTTCTTATGGCCTAAAAGATCAGTATGAGCATATTGAATTTCATGCAGATGTGAATATAGTTCATAATGATATATTAGATGTTGAAGCATTTAAAAACTGGAGTCCTGATTATAAGGATGCTGAATTTATACTTGAAGATGGTAAATACAAATGTGGTTGGGCAATTGAAAAAATGTCAAAATCAATGTATAATGTGGTTAACCCGGATAGTATAATTGAGCAATATGGTGCTGATACCTTAAGACTTTATGAAATGTTTCTTGGACCAATTGAGCAGGCAAAGCCCTGGGATACGAATGGTATTGAAGGGGTTCATAAGTTTTTGCGCAAATATTGGAAGTTATTTCATAACAATAATAATGAGCTTAGTATTTCTGATGAAAAAGCAAGCGATGCAGAACTAAAAATATTGCACAAAACAATAAAGAAGGTAACTGATGATATTGAGCGATTCTCATTCAATACTTCGGTAAGTGCATTTATGATATGCGTGAATGAGCTAAGTAGCTTAAAATGTAATAAGCGGTCAATTTTAGAACCATTAACTACCTTATTAGCACCATTTGCGCCACATATTACTGAAGAGTTGTGGAAAGCATTGGGTTATGATGAAACCGTTAATCATGCAAAATTTCCGATTTTTGAAGAGAAATTCCTAAAAGAAGACACAATTACATATCCTGTTGCTTTTAATGGTAAGCGCAGATATGAAATTCAGGTAGCGGCAGATGCAAATAATCAGGAAATTGAAAAATTGGCATTGGAACATGAAACTGCTGCAAAATGGTTAGATGGAAAATCACCAAAGAAAGTTATTGTAGTACCAAAACGTATGGTAAACATTGTAATATAGAGTCTTTTACAGAAAATCACCGCTCTAGTTTAGATTGTCTGGGATGTTTTCAATATCCATATTACTTATATCTGGCAAGTAATTAGTATACTGGCAATTAGTAATTAAATAAAATCAACATTCATTTTTAATTACCAATTACTAATTTCTATTTGCTTGATACTTAATGTAAAACATTAAAAAACAAGTGTCCCAGAATATTTAAACCAGAGCCAAAATCACATGCGTGGTTACTGAGTAGTCGAAGTAAAACGTATGGTTAACATTGTTATCTAAAGCAATATAAAAGATAAAGTTATAAAGACAAAAGTGGTCAATATTGTGAAAGCTTTTAAAAATTGCTTAAATTTGTAAAAAACGAATAGGTATGCAAACAAATGTTCAGTTACCATTAACTAATTTACAGTTGGAATTACTGAAACTTTTTTCAAGTCCGGTTTCTAATGATGAGTTATTAGAAATTAAAGATTTGTTAGTACAGTATTTTGCAAATAAAGCAATGGATTTGGCAGACGAGGTATGGGAAAAAAATGAATGGAACGAAAAGGATGAGAAAAATTTCTTAAACGATCATCTTAGAACCCCATACAAACGTTTATAATTTATGAAACTGGTTATTGATACAAATATTTTATGGGTTTCAGTTTCTCGGCGTTCAAAAACCAATTGGCTGTTTCAGGATTTGATTAAAGGGAAATTTACTCTTTGTGTTACTTCTGATATATTAGATGAATATGCTGAAATAATTGAACGAAAAATGGGACATAAAACGGCAGAAACTGTTTTGAAACTTTTAGGTGAATTAGAAAATGTTGAATTTGTAACAAAATACTTTAAGTGGCAATTTATAACTACAGATTATGATGACAATAAATTTGTAGATTGTGCGATAGCCTGCAATGCTCACTACTTGGCAACCAATGATAAACACTTTAATGTGTTAAAGAAAGTTGAATTTCCAAAAGTAAACGTAATTAACCTAAAAGAACTTACTAATATTCTAAAAAACAATTAGTTTTTCTAAAACAATATCAAACTTCAAATTACAAATAATCTTTCCTTTAATGAAAAAAGACCTTATAATTTCCCTTATATTTTCACTATTACTAATACCTTTTATTGATGTGTTTATTCAACCACATGATTCTTTAATAAAGAAAAATATTGAGGTAGAGTTAGTAGTACCCTTAGTTTTAGAATATGGAATTCCTGTTGATTCGTTTAATATTACAGAGAACAGGATAAAACCCAATATGAGCTTGTCTGTTTTGCTTGGAAATTTGAATTTATCAGCTAAAGAAATACAAGAAAGTATTAAAAAAGCAGATTCTGTTTTTGATTTACGAAAAATTCGTAGGGGAAATATTTACAAAGTTTTTAGCTCAAAAGATACTTCGGAAGTAGTCAATTATCTTATTTATGAACAATCTGCTACTGATTATATTGTTTTCGATTTTTCTGATTCGCTCCAGGTTTTTAAAAAACAAAAGAAAATTGAACATAAAGTAAAAATAGCCAGCGGAACTATTGAAAGCTCTTTATGGTTAGCAATGACAAATAATGACATTAATCCTTTATTAGCTATGGAATTGTC
>JAOZNO010000719.1 GCA_029933755.1 Bacteroidales bacterium
CCTGCAAGTGATTAGATATTAAATACTTAAACGTAAGTGCGAAACATCAGTTATTTATTATATCTTAATAAATATTTTACGTTTATACATAAATAAACCAATTAGCCAAAACAAAGCAATATGGGTAAAGGCAAATAGTAGTGAGCCATTCATATTTCCGGCAATAGGGACAAATACAGTATTGTATAACCAACTGTACAGACTAACACCATCTACTTTAATAGCTAAGTAGCTAATAATCCATACGATGGAAAGCACGAAAATAAATAAAGGATTCATACCATAAACAAGAAATGGTTGTGCCCATTTTTTATACTGTTTAACATCAATCAGCCATATAAAAAGGGATAATATTACCATAGCATATCCTGCAGCATAAACTACATAAGAGCTAGTCCATATTTTTTTATTGATAGGAAATACCATATCCCAAATTAAACCTACGAATATTGCCAAAACGCCCCAAAGAGCCATTTTCATAACTAATTTTTTACGATCAGTGGTTTTTTCAATCATTTGCCCGGTAAAATAACCTAAAATAACAGTAACTATAGACGGAATAGTGGCAAGTAAACCCTCTGGTTCAAAAGGAATACCTTCGCCCTGATAGAGATACGCTTCACCAATAATCTTTAAATCAATTGTTCGTGCAAAATTCGTTTCCAGAGCATAAGGTGCATCGCCACCAAAAAACCAAAGCAAAAACCAATAAGCCAATAATAACAGGACAGAAACAGCAATTAAACTCCTTTGCTTTAAACTTAAAACCAAAATTGCTGCAAAGCCATAAGCAAGAGCTATTCGTTGCAACACTCCCATTAAGCGGAAACTGGAATCCCTAAGCAACATAGAATATAGTTTTAAGCCTAGTCCAATGGCAAATATGATAAGGGTACGCTTTATAATTTTTAAGACTACCTTTTTATTTAACTGATGATCAAAATTTTTAAATGAAAACCACATAGCCACCCCAACTATAAAAAGAAAAAAAGGAAAAACTAAATCTGTGGGTGTGCAACCGTGCCATTCTGCATGTGAAAGAGGAGGATAAATATACGCCCAACTACCAGGGGTATTTACTAAAATCATTGTAGCAATGGTAAAGCCTCGAAAAGCATCTAGGGCAACTACTCTTTTTATTTTTTCCATAATTGTAACAGAGGAATCATTTTGTCATTTAAAAAGCAGCTAAAGTAACAAAAAAGCATACAGAAAAAAGAATATTAAGCAATAAACTTAATAAAAACATGAATTTGTATGACAGAAAATTAACATTTATCCATAAATGCATATTACCATATTAAACTCTGATTTTAAGTAAAATAACAGTATATCAAAGAAAACAGAACTCTTTGATACGACAAAATTCAATGGAAATGATTAAATATCATAACTTATCGTACATATGTCAAATTTCTTGCTTGTTTAATATATTAAAAGGATTATTTCAAGAATCAGTACAGAAAAGATTATTCACTTAGCCATTTATTTAGGCTGTCAGCAATTTGCTTTTGCTGATCTTCATAAAAGGATGCGATTCGGGTACGGTGTGAGCCTTTTGGTTTCACCATTTTCAAAGCATTGGTTTTACCTTCAATTAACTGAACAGCAGGTGCCGACCATGGATCGTACTCTCCATAAATGTAAATAAAATTTTCTGATTCGTTTTGCAGCCATTTATTAATGCTGTGCATTAAGGTATCATTAAACTTTGCCTCAATACCTACGGGCATAGTAAAATTAAAATCAGGATGAGTAGCATATTCTAGCAATCCGGCAAAAGATTCGGTATTGTAAGTATACACCCCTATTTCTGTTAGCGCTTGATAAAAAAACGGACGAAAGTAATTTACAGTTTCATCAGTAAAGAAAGAAATACAATCTACTTTCTCCATGTGTTCAATTATTTGAGTAGGTTCTGAAATATTTTCCGGAATTTCATCACATCTAAGGTTTTGCCATTGCCAAAAAGCAAATACATATTCCAGTACGGCATACTCGTACGCCTTTTCTATTCCACCTAAAAAATTAAAAGCATAGCCTCTCTTTTCTGCATTAGCAATAAATTCAGGCATTATTTTGTCCTTGTTTTCTAAAAGCATCGTTTGAAATCGAATTATTCGTGCACGACATTCCTTTGTTCCAACACTTTTCAAAAAATTAAACATGCGTGGTTCCTGAGCAGAAAAACACAATGGCGCAACATAAGCAAGAGAGGCATCCACATCTTCAGGATAAAAATAACGATGATATATGGTAGCCTGTCCACCTTTACTTATTCCAGTGCTTACCCATTTGCCCTTATATATCTTTTTCAGCAATTGAATTATTCTATGATGATCAGCAGCAGCTTGTTCAATATTCAAATAGTTCCAGTCGTAGTTTCCAGGTTTAGATTCTCCAAAAAAGCGATGTTCTACATATATTTGGTTTGCATTAATAAAGTTACTTAGTTCTGAAATTCGATTATTATTCACATTATATCCATTTATGGAAAAAACAACTGGTCTATTTAAATCCAGATGAGATAAATAGACTTTCTGCATAAATTTTTCACCATTTGGCTTATTATGATCAAGAGGCTGTTCAATCATTAATTTAAATGACTGCCGATACAAAGTGTCACCACTTTCTGTAATGAATTCAACACCTTCAAGCCCGGATAGCTTTTCTATTATTCGTAAATTCTCATCAACTCTATCAGTGCTTTGGCAGTTTGATAAAATCAACAGATTTAAGAGTAAGAATAGTTGAAGCCAAATTGTATTCTTTAATTCCATAAATTATATTTTAAAAGTTTTAAGATTGACTCTGCTCCGAAAAGTGTGATTTTCTGCATTCAGCCGCTAAGCGGGTTTTTAATAA